>JAICPV010000013.1 GCA_025929655.1 Pyrinomonadaceae bacterium | reverse complement strand
TAATAACGTAGGCCTGACCCCGGGTTTCATAATTTATTTGGTAGAGAATTATTTATGAGACTCGTAATGACCCAGCTGGAACGAGACGCGGCAATTAAGCTTGCAGAGGAACAAAAGAAAGGAAACGTATCCCGTAATTGAAATGAAACTTAAGGCTGTTTTAATTGTTTGTGGTCTATGTTTACTGGGGGTAGGGGCATTCTTACCTATACGTCACGTTGTTGTTGCCCCTGAATGGAAAGTGCAATTTGTGGACGAGTCCGGCAAACCGCTTTCAGGCCTTCATGTAAATCAGAAATGGAAAGATTACACTTATGAATTCTGGCGGCCGGGGATGCACTCGGAAATACTGATCTCGGATCAAAATGGAGATGTAATTTTTCCAGAACGAGTCGTATCAATATCGATCCTAATCGATATTCTGGCCCGGATCAACGATTTCATCACCTTAGTTCCGCACGTGGATTCCGGTCCAGTCTCGATGATCCAGTGCGATGGTGTGAATTTTTTCTGCACGGATGCTTTCTCCCGTACTGATCCGGGTCCATTGACAGTTACCGTCCTACAAAGAAGTTCCAATGCGGGGTCATAGGTCGGTGCTGTAGACTGTAGATCGGTGTTAGATCGGTGGATCGGTGCTACGTCTGCAATTCTGCGATTCTTCGTAGTTGCAAGGCGGATGTGCGTAGTCGGCAGTCGGGCAGCCGGATTCGTAGCTGGCCCGCCGTAAATGGCGCCTGAATCGGGCTTGGAATGTTTGGACCTCCGGCGCCTTTATTCCAGAAGATTTGCAACAATCCCGCGGTTCGATTGTTTAAGGATTCGAGAATTTCGAATCTTAACAAACAGGAGAATCATAAATGTTTATCCCCGGCAGATTAATTTCATATTTTCTGCTCTCCATTCTTTTCCTCTCGTCTTCCGCGGTTTTGGCACAAAGCGATCCGCGCAACGTGATCGAGCCCAGCTATGATGTCGTGCTGCAGCTCGTGATCGGTACCGACGACAAGTCCGCAGGCCAGTCGCTGCCGCAAAATCTGAGCAGCGTCGTCAAACAGCTTCGCGGCAACTATTCGTTTGCCGATTACAGGCTTTCGAACACCTACCTCGGCCGTCTTGCAAACGGCGGCAGCTTCGAGTTCAAGTCGGTCGCGACGATCTTCGGCCGCGGTGCGGAAAGCGAGACTCCCAGCTTTTTGGACTGGTCGCTGCAGAGCCTTCGTGCCGCGCCGAACGCTGCCGGGCGAACTGATATTGCGGTCGGGTTCCGTTTCGGCGCACGAGTGCCGATCAGAGTTTCGACGCGGGAAGAAGGCGGGAAACAGTTCCCTGTGTTCAATTACGAGCCGATCGGGCTGAATGCCGGACGAGTAACGCTGGCGGAGAACACGCCTACGCTTCTCGGCACGCTTTCGCTGCCGAACACGAACAACACGATGTTCGTGGTGTTGACGTTCAAGCCGGCGTAGGAACAATGCGGAAGCCCGCACGTTAGTAAGGGCGTAACCGCCTGGTAAAGCAGCCTGGCCCGCTCGTGAACATGCCTAGGAACTTTGCGTCGGATGTTACGCCCTTACTTCGTGCGGGCTTCCGCAATAAGGCATTTTTGCAACTTTAGGCGCCGTTTCGCGTGCTCACATACAGCGAAACGGTTTTTGTTTCGGCCGACAAACTGTTGTACAAACGTATGCGTGCATGACACTTGGCAGCAGCGAGATCGGAATTGCGGAGGCGGTGAGCGCGCCGATGCCTGAAGCAAAACTGACCGATCACGAGCTGGTCGCAGCCGCGCGCAATGGCGATGAGGACGCCTTCGCCGAGATCATCTCGCGTTACAAGAACCCGATAACGAATTTCCTTTACCGGTTCTTGAACGATTACGAAGAGGCGGTCGACCTGGCGCAGGAAACTTTCGTAAGGGTCTATTTCGCTCTTGAAAGGTATCACACGGATTTCGCGTTCTCGACGTACATTTACCGGATCGCGACGAACCTCGCGATCAGCGAGATCCGAAAGAGAAAGCGGAGAACGCTGTTGTCGCTGACCGGGCTGTTTCAAAATAGCGAGGATAATGCGAGTGAGTTTCAGCCGCCGGACATGCGAAGCCTTCAGGATGCGGATCTCGAAGAGGATGAGCTGAGCCACACCATTGCGAAAGCGATAGAAACGCTGCCTCCGAAATACAGATTGCCCGTCGTGCTGCGGGATGTGGAAGGGAAGAGTTATGAAGAGGTCGCGGCTATCCTGGAGCTTGGGCTCGGCACTACGAAATCGCGGATCAGCCGCGGACGAGGCCTATTGAAGGAAAAGCTGAAGGATCATATTTAAGGAAAAGCGAAAGGTCATGGATCCCCAAATTGATGAACAAGTCGCAAAGCTGCTTGGCGGCTTGAAAAAAGTGGAAGCACCGCGAAATTTTGAGAGCCGTGTAATGGCGCGGCTCTCGACACCGCGTTCGGTGAACAGCAGGTTCGGATTTCTGAAACTTGCCGTACCGGCCGCGGTATTGGCCGGCATCGCAATGTTTTTGTTTCTTTCCGGTTACGTCGGCAGTGATGTGCCGACGGTGAACGTGGTTTCGACCGAAAACGAGGGTGTGGAAACACAGGCGCCGAGAACTGATCCGCAGGAGCAGGCCGTTTCGGAAAGCAATCCGCAGCCGCCGGTTGAATTTCGCGGCTCGGAACCGGCTGAAGGACGTCCGTCACCAAAGGTTGCTCAGCCCAAAGATCAGCCGAGTTTTAGAGATAAGAGGCTGCCGGATGGCCGCGGATCGCATGATTTCGGCTCCGGCGACGGCGGTGGGATCAAGGCACCCGGGCTCAATATGAACTCGCGTCCCGGCCCTGATCCCGACATGGAAAGGTTAATGCGGCGGCCGACCATTTTGGCGTCGGACGTGCTGCGGTACACCGGTGTCACCGCCGAATTCCGCGGAAACGGTTGGACGGTGAGTTCGGTAACTCAAAAGAGCGTTGCGGAACGAATTGGATTAAAGGCTGGCGACGTGATCGTTTCGCTCAACGACGTACGTCTCGGCAAAGCGACCTCGTTCCCGAGCGGCGTGGATATCAAAATGATCCGCGTTAATCGTGGGGGCAGGACGGTCGATCTGAAGTTCTAGTCCTCGATCGCCCGCGGGATGAAATAAAGTGCGATCACGAACAACGCGAGCGTGAAGAATTGCACGTAGCCTGTGGCCGCATCGAACTGCGGTAGGTCAAGCATCCAGGTCGCGGCCGTCTGCGCGGGATTGTTTATCAGCGAGTTTAACCACCCTTCATTACCCGGCTTCGTCATATTTGCCAGCAGAAGGTACTTCACGGCGAAAGCCAGAACGAACATCGCCGTCAGGCTTCGCAAAAGCTTTAGCGAATTCAGCTCGGCGAAGAGATTGTTCCACAGCGTCCAAAAAACACAGAAGCTCACGATCCAGAACGGCAACCCTTGTTCGGGCAAGATCGAATTAAAGATTTGAGCCGACGCGAAAAACAACGCGGCCAAGGTGACGCCGTTCGAAATATTCCCGATCAAACTCAGCCGTTCCGAGACCCAGCCCTGAAGATCGATCAATCCAGCTCGAAGGAACAGTGCTATCAACGCGGCCGCGAAAAAGAGGCAGATCAGCGCCGGCGGAAGAAACATGATCGAGCCGTCCCGCCCGCTGAACCGTATCCCGCCGAGCAAAGCGACGAGCAATAGAAGCGTCGGCAGAAAAACGTGATGCAGCACGGCACGGCGGGCCTTAATTTTCTCCAGCGCAGTTTCGTCAGCCGGAACGATAGCGTCGCTTGTGACAACGATCGCCTCGTTTTCGCCATCGATTTTTTCGGGCGTGTCGATCATTTGCGTTCGTTCAAAGCTCGCAGCGGATTGAAATCGTCCGCCGTCACACGAAGCCCTTCTTCGAGTTCGCTCACCAACGCTGCCGGCGTTTTCAGTTTCAGGTCTGCGTCGTCCGAAACGAAGTCTCCCCCGATCAGCGTTTGAGCATGCTTCCCGGTTTCCACTCCGCGTTTGAAAAGCCCGTCGTCGTTCGAAAACCGTCCCCAACCTTGACGATAAAAGCTGTACGCGATGTAAAACTGCGTCCGCCCATCGCGCTTTTCCGGATCGGCGTCGGCAAACAATGCACGCGCGCCCGGATAATCCTGATCTCGGAAAAGGGCAAGACCTCGTTGGAATTTTGCTTCATCGACGCCGTACGTGCCGGTGACGACCTGGCCTGTATTTATCGCTTTGCTGACGGTTTCGCCTGCTTTCGTCGTTAGCTCCAGGATGGAACGCGGCGCGGTGGCGTAAACGAACAATATGAAAACACCAAAGACGATCGAAACAACGAGCCCAAAAATCTGGATATGCCTGCTTTTCACTGCTATAATCTCGGACATCGTAAAGAATACACTTTCGCTTCCGGAAAATCGCTATGTTCAACTTTAAGTACGCGTTCGCGGCCATCGCGCTGTGCCTGTTATTCCCGGCTTCGGCTTTTTCTCAGAATCAGTGGCTTGGCGTTTACGAGTTCAGCGAAGACGGCGGCAAGAACGCCGGCGGAACGACGATATTCGTGACGCACCGGCTGGAGATCATGACAAGCGAGGACGGCCTGATCGCCACGATCGAAAGCAACGGATACCAAACGTCGAAAGACCTGCTTTGCAAGGTCAGGGTAAAAGGCGACAAGGCGTACATTTATTTCGAGGGCTACGGCGAGAACAACGTTTTTGAATCGTTTCAGAAAGGCCAGCTGATGATGACGCTCGAAAGCAAACGAGAAGGAGCGAAACCGACACTGCTGACACATTGGGGCGTGTTCAAACCCGTCGTGCCGAAAAACGAAAAGAGCGGAAAAGTTTATTTCACAAAGTCCTCCTGAATTGTCTATGAAAATCATGAATGGGTTTGTAGCTGCGTTTTTGTTTTTTGGCGCGATCGCGATTCACGCCCAATCTGCCGACGTAGTTGTCATAAATGCAAAAGTCTGGACGGGCGCGTCGTCCAATCCGAATGCGCGGTCGATCGCCGTTATCGGCGACCGGATGGTTGCCGTCGGATCGAACGCCGATACCAAAGGAATGATCGGGCCGCGTACACGCGTGATCGACGCCGGCGGTAAATTGATAGTTCCCGGTTTCAACGACGCCCATGTGCATTTTCTGGAAACCGGCCAGCAGCTTTCGGCGGTAGATCTAAGGAGTGCAAAGACGCCGCAGGAATTCGTCCAGCGGATAAAGGACTTCGCTGCGAAGCTGCCGAAGGGCCGGTGGATCCTCGGCGGTAAATGGGACCACGAGAATTGGACGCCGAATGCGCTGCCGACTGCGGCAATGATCGATGCCGCGACCCCAGACAATCCGGTTTTCATCGACCGCCTTGATGGGCACATGGCGCTGGCGAACAGCCTTGCGATGAAACTGGCTAAAGTTAACCGGGAAACGAAAGACGTCGCGGGCGGCGAAATTGTCCGAAATGCGAGTGGCGACCCGTCGGGAGTTTTTAAAGACGCAGCTATGTCGTATATCGGACGAGTCATTCCTGATCCCTCATTTGAAGAGAAGCTGGAAGCGGCGCAGGCCGCCAGCGACCACGCCGCGAGTTTGGGCGTAACGAGTGTGCAGGATATGTCCGCCGGAACGGATGTCGGCGTTTATCAGGAACTTCTCCGACGCGGAACGCTGAAAACGCGCGTTTACGGCTGCTCGCCGCTCTCGAATTATCAGCGTTGGAAAAACGCGGGCGTTCACTATGCGTTCGGCGATTCGATGCTTCGTGTCGGATGCCTGAAAGGCTATGCCGATGGCAGCCTCGGCTCGACCACTGCTTGGTTTTACGAACCGTATCTTGACGCTCCGAACACCAGCGGACTGGCTTCCGACGAGATCCCAAAAACTCCGGAGTACGTTCTTGAGGCCGATAAAGCAGGGCTGCAAATTCGCATTCACGCGATCGGCGACCGGGCTAACGACGAAGTTCTCGATATCTTCGAAAAGATCGCACAAGCGAACGGAGCCCGCGAGCGTCGGTTCACGATCGAGCACGCACAGCATCTGCGGCAGGATGATATCCGACGGTTCGGCGGACAGAAGGTGGTTGCCTCGATGCAGCCGTTTCACATCATCGATGACGGCCGGTGGGCGTGGAAGCGCCTCGACGAAAAACGGCTAAAGGGCACGTACGCGTTTCGCACAATTCTGGATTCCGGCGGAGTTCTTGCTTTCGGTTCCGATTCACCTGTCGCACCGCTAAATCCGCTCCTCGGTGTGTACGCCGCGGTCACCCGGCGCACGCTCGACGACAAGAATCCCGGCGGCTGGATACCGGAACAAAAAATATCGGTCGCCGAAACTGTGCGCGCATTCACATGGGGCTCCGCGTTCGCCGAATTCCAGGAAAGTGTGAAAGGCACGATCGAACCCGGTAAACTCGCGGATTTCGTCATCCTTTCCGACGATATTTTCGAGATCGATCCGATAAAGATCCGCGAGGCTCGGGTGTTGATGACAGTGGTCAACGGCAAGGTCGTCTATGAAGCAAGATGAAGTTTTTAGCGGTACTGTTCATTTTGTTCTCCTTTGTTTCGAGCTACGCGTCCCCCGCGGGCGCTGAGCTGATCATAATAAACGCCAATGTGCGCACGATGGCTTCGGCTCAATCTAAGGCCGAGGCCGTCGCCGTTTCCGGAGGCGAGATCGTTGCGGTCGGGAGCACGAAAACGATCCGATCTCTTGCTGACGAAAACACAAAAGTGATCGATGCCGACGATAGGCTCGTGATGCCGGGTTTCAACGACGCCCATGTCCATTTCGCGGCGATCGGGAATATTTTTTCGTCCGTGAAGCTCGTCGAGACGCGGACGCCTGAGGAATTTGTGCAGCGAATTAATGACACCGTTAGATTCCTGCCCAAAGGCAGATGGATCCTCGGCAGCGGCTGGGACAACCGTTCGTGGATACCGAATGATCCTCCGTCCCGCGATTTGATCGACGCGTTCACTGCCGACAATCCGGTATTTGTTTATAACACCGATGCGACGGCCGTTCTCGTGAATTCGAAAGCGTTGGAGGTGGCCGGCATCGATAAGGCAACAAAAGACCCGGCCGGGGGCCGGATATTTCGCGATTCGTCAGGCGAGGCGACTGGATTGCTTCGCGGCAGTGCGATCCAGATCGTCGAGCGACTGGTGCCAAAAGATCACATGCGCAATTGGCCGCAGGTGATCGAGGCCGCTTCGAACTATGCCGCCAGCCTCGGCGTCACGAGCGTGCAGGACACGCACTCGGACGATCTTTTTATCCTGCTGCTAGCATTGGATGCGCAGCGGAAATTGAAAACCCGCGTTTACGATTGCTCGAACCTTGCCGATTGGCGCAAGTTCGCCGCGAAAGGCGTTCAGGCCGGGTCCGGAAACCCGATGGTGCGGAACGGATGCATGAAATCGTTTGCCGACGACGAAATGGAGAGCACAGCCGAACTCGAGCGTGACGTCATCGGTGCAGACAAGGCGAAGCTGCAGGTCGCCATCCACGCGATCGGGGAAAAGCCGAACGAGACCGCTTTGAGTATTTTCGAAAAGGCCGCAAAAATAAACGGGCCACGCGACCGACGTTTTCGCGTCGAGCATGCGCGAAATGCTTCCGACCCGGACCGCGGACGGTTCACCCGGTTGAATATCATCGCGTCGATGCAGCCGTGGCTGTTTTTCGGTGAAAACGGAACCGGCAGCGACGATTTCAAAAAAATATTCGAACATAAAACGCTCGTGGCGTTTGGCTCGGACGCGTCTATGACGGACTTTGATCCGATCAAAGGGATCTACGCCGCGGTGACCGGGAAAAATGCGATCTCGGTCGAACAAGCCGTTCGAGCGTACACTGTCGGTTCCGCGTTCGCGGAGTTTCAGGAAAACATAAAAGGCGCCATCGAGGTCGGTAAACTTGCGGATATCGTGATTCTTTCGGATGATATCTTTTCGATCGACAGATCAAAGATCCGAAACGTTCGTGTGGAAACGACCATTGTCGGCGGAAAAGTCGTTTATCAGAAGGACGAAAAATTGAAATTATGAAGAAAATGAAATTTGTATTTTTGTCTGTGATAGGTTTAGCATTTCTTACTTTCAATGCGTTCGCCCAGGCCGAGATGAACAGCAAAGGCGAGCCGGTCGCTAAGAACACGCAAAACGCGCCGGTGGACCTTAAGGCAGGCGAAACGATAACGCGCGGCGAGGCGCTTTCAGCTTCCACAACGAAAGTTTCGCTCGAAAAAGTGTTCAAAGAGCCGGCGAAGTTCGTAGACCGTAAGGTCGCGGTGAGCGGCGTTATCGTCCGCTCCTGCAAAAAGGAAGGCTGCTGGATGGAGATGGCCGAAAAAGAAGGGGGTCCCTCGGTCCGCGTAACTTTTGGCGATCACGCTTTCTTTATCCCGTTGAATTCGGCTGGAATGAGGGTGAAGGCTGAAGGTATTTTCAAAACGAAAACCCTCCCGAAAGAGCACATCGAGCATCTGATCAATGAAGATGGCGCGAAATTCGATAATCGAAATCCGGACGGGAGCGTCACGGAAGTTTCATTCGACGCGAGCGGTGTCCTTCTTACCAAAACTAAATAAACTGTCAGGATGTATTGCCCGCGAATTACGCGAAAATGCGCGAATAAAATCAATCGTGAACATTCGCGCAATTCGCGGGCATACTTCCTTGCGGTCAGGAATGTCCGCGTTCCCTTCTAGAATCTCAATCTGATCGAAAGCTGCACCTGTCTAGGATCACCGATGCCCTGCCGCAAAAAGCCGTTAAAATCGAACAGGCTAGGTGCGGTCAAAGAGAACTGATTTCCCGGGACCGAAAGCGAGTTGATAAAGTTGTCATTGTTGAACGTGTTGAACATCTCGATCTGTGGGATAAGCTCGACCCGTTCCGTGATATTGAAGATTCGTCCCAACCGCCAATCAAAAGTGAAATAATCATTGTCTTTTCGCAAAGTATTTCGATTTGTTGTATCTGAATCGATCAACGCGAGCGGGAACGGCGTTGCAGGCTGAGCCGAACGATATTGAATACGCGGAGTGAACTGCAGCTCCCACGGAAGCTCGAAGAACGCAAAGAAGTTGAACTTATGGGTAACGTCACGATCGGAAAGCGCGTAGTCCAGCCCCGGATTCGACGGGTCGAATGAACGGTCCGTGAACGGGTCGCGCTCGTTCGAATCGTCGTCTTTGTCTCTGGACCAGACGTAATTCGCCTCGAGCTGGAAATTGTTGCTGAAACGTTTCCGGATGCCTGACGTGAATCCGTAGTACTGCGATCTGCCGTCCGAAGTGTGGAAGAACGCATCAAAAATGTACGGCGTATACAAAAACAGTCTTCCGCCTGGGTTCAGGAAGCGCGTCAAGTGCCTGCCACGCGAGGCTGTGAAATCGAAATAAAGTGCCCAGTCCGGAGCGATCTCCTGCTCGAATGCCGTATTGAATGTGTAGATCCGCGGGTTCTGGTAATCCTGGTGGAATACATGTATACCGCTGAAGCACGGAAATGGATTTACTCCGAGCGGGCCGTCACACGAACTGGCGGTCGGTGTCACGAGTCCGGGCCAAGTGGGGCGTATCGAGGGGTTCGCGAACAAACCGCCGGCGATCGTTTGCTGCTGAACGCCGTTCGTCGTTATTGCGGAAACCTGGGTCAACATGTTCTGCCTTGCAGCAAAGACTCCGAAGCTCGAGCGCAACACCGATCTGCCGTTCTTCGCGATGTCCCATGCAAATCCGACCCGCGGCTGCCACATGTTCATGTCGTTCGGAATGGTCCCATCCGACGGGAAACTCGGGTCACCCAGGAAGATACCGTAAACCGTGTCACTCGGGTCGACGGTCGGATCAGGAAACACCTGGCCTTCCCAACGAATGCCGAAATTCAAAGTAAAGTTTGAAGCGGCCTGGAATCGGTCCTGCACGAAAAACGCAAGATCCTCATTCTTGATGTTTGAAGCCCCGGCAGCGTCCGTTGCAGGGCCGCTCGGGCCGGCTCCCTGAAGGAAAAGCAGCAGGGGCGTCGAACATGTCACGTCGCCTTCCGACCCGACGGCCGGAGCACCAGCCGTGACCCACGACCCGTCGGAACATCGTTCTGCAAATGGGCCAAAACCACCCGCAGCCGCCGGAGACGCGTATCGAAGGAATCCTGTAACGCTGTCAAAGATGTAGCGGCCGAGGAAAAATCCGCGAAAGACCTGGCTATTGACGCTGTGCATCCATTCGCCGCCGAACTTTACTGTATGGCGACCCGCAACGATCGAATAATGATCGCGTATCTGAGTACGCCAAAACAGCTCGTCGATATTCGGCTGCAGAAAGAATGGATTGCCGAAACGAAACGTCGGCGTTGTCGGCCCGCCGAAGCTCATCGCTGTATCGGCAGGAATATTCGATTCAGTTGCCGACCGCGGCCGATTCTCCCTCGAATACGTAAAGTGCGCCTCGTTCAACTGAGTCGGTGAAACGGTCGTATAGAGGTTCGCATTAAAGACGTTGATCTTTGACGGTCCCTCGGTGCCATTCGCAGACGTACCGTAGGTCGGAACGTCGAACGTTTGGTTTGTATTCTTGGAATGGTTGAAATTGTAGGAGGCGCTGAACCTGTTGCTCTCGTTAAGGTCCCAGTCCAATTTCGACAAGAGCGCAAGATTGTTTATTTTCCTGGTCACGGGCAAACCTTCGTTGGAATTCCTCGTGGTCTGGAAAAAATTCAGCAATGCGAGGCGTTGGCAGTCGGCATTGCTGCTTATCAGAGCCTCATTAGCCTGGATGGTTGGCGTCGAAACTGGACATGCTGTTTCGCCAAGCTGTTCGCTCAAATTAGGACGCAAAAGGTTTTCCCGGATGCCTTCAAGGGCAAAAAAGTAAAACGCCTTATCTCGGACTATTGGGCCGCCGATCGTGCCGCCGAATTGATGGCGGCGAAAATCCTGCAGTTCCTTTCCGTCGGACGTATTCGATGAAAGCGCTCTATGACGGAGATAGTAGAACAGGCTGCCGTGGACATTATTTGTCCCGGATTTTGTAATGACGTTAATTATGCCGCCTGCCGTTCTTCCATATTCGGCATTCGCACCCGTCGCGATGACCTGGAACTCTTTGACTGCGTCGAGTGTGATATCGATAGCCGCCCGCTGCCCGCCGGCCTGTTCGCCGAAGAATCCGTTATTATAATCCCCGCCATCGAGACTGACATTATTGAAGATCCCACGCTGGCCCGAAAAATTGATCTCGTCGCCGTCCGGTCCCTGGGTGATCGCGACGCCCGGTGTTAATGTCAGCAGATCTTCGAATTTACGGCCCAGGATCGGTGTGTTTTCGATCGCGTTCTGGTTCAGCGTCGTACTGGCCTCGGACTTGACCGTATCGATCGTCGGGGTGGTTGAGATCGTCACCTCGCCCGCGACGCCGGCGACCTTGAGCCCGAGATTCAGGGAAACGGCGCTTCCGACAGTGACGACGACGTTTTCCTGAATGAGCCTAGCAAAGCCGTCCTTCGTGACGGAAACGACATATCGCCCCGTGGGCATCGATAAGAGCGTAAAGCGTCCGTCCGAATCAGTCACGAACGTGCGTGAGAAATTTGTGGCCACATTTCGGGCTTCGACCGTTGCCCCGGAAACGACCGCCCCTTGCTCGTCCGAAACGGTGCCCTGAATGGTTCCGGAGGTGATGTCCTGCGCAACGATCATGCTGGTAAAAACGATGAAGAAGGCCGTCAAAAATCCGCCCCTCAACCAAAGTCTGTTTCGAAACATTTTTGTTCTCCTCGGGTCAGGTTCGCGGCACACGCGCATTATAGAGACGCGAGTTACGCAACCCGTAATGAAGTAAAGAAACGATTCCTTTAGATCTAAGCGTTGACTGGATAGGCGTTTTCAGCTCGATGGCGTGTGGGGAATTACGCCAAGGCAGCGTGCTCCACTTATCAATTCAATATTGCAAAACTGAAAACTGGCAAATTATAGCCGCAGTTTCGCGAACTTTACAACTTATGGAAGGATATATTTTGGTTACTCCGGAAGCCGCCTCAGGCATCTAATCGGATCGAACGATCAAATCGCTTGTGATAATCTTTTGACTAGCAGTGAGACCTTTCAAGATCAGAGATATTTCAATTGACCCGCCGCTGATTTTGTCGCCGATGGCGGGCGTGACGGACTATACCTTTCGGCGCTTGATCAAGCGTCGCGGGGGTGTCGGCCTGGTCGTATCTGAGTTCATTTCCGTCGAGGGACTTACGCGCGGCAACCCTAAATCTAAGCGGCAGATGCGGTTCGACGAGGACGAGCGGCCATACGCCGTGCAGATCTTCGGCGGTCAGCCGGAACGGATGGCGATGGGCGCCGAGATGGCCGAAGAGGTCGGTGCGGATATTCTCGATGTCAACTGCGGCTGCCCGGCACCCAAGGTAGTGAAGAACGGCGGCGGCTCGGGCTTGCTGCGTGAGCCGGAGCGGCTCGAAACGATCCTGAAAGAGATAAAGAGGACCATCTCGATCCCTTTGACGCTGAAGCTGCGGACCGGATTCACCGATTCCACGATCAACGTTGTTGATGTCGCGAAAATGGCAGAGCAATGCGGCGTGGAACATATTCAGGTGCACGGCCGCACGCGGGAACAGGGTTACAAAGGACTTGCCAACTGGGAACTCATTGGTCAGGTCAAAGAAGCGGTCAGCGTGCCGGTTTCCGGTAACGGAGATATCACTTCTCTTGAATACGGGATGAAGCGGTGGAGCGAGACGGGTGTTGACGGCATTTTGATCGGCCGCGGTGCGATGCAAAACCCATGGATATTCCGCCAGTTCGCGGATGTTTTAGCCGGCCGCGAGCCTTACCAGCCGGACCTCGCTGAAAAGAAATCTGTCCTGCTGGAATTCTTCGAGTTGTGCCTCGAGGAAATGCCCGAGCTTGTCGCCTTAGGCAAAATGAAACAGCTTGCAGGGCAGTTCACAAAAGGCCTGGTCGGCGGCGCGCAATTCCGACAGACGCTGTATCATTCACACTCGGCAGACGAGATACTTGATAATATTTCGATCTATTTCGCATCGCTCGAAAGTCGAGACACGTTCGGCGACGGCATTGTCGAGGCAGACGATCTCGTGATCGAATCGTGCGATGCGTTTAAAGAAAGTTCATCCGTCGTTGCCGCCTGATCCCGCAAATGATCAAAACCTTAGTCTCGGTTTCGCTGATATTCGTGTTCGTCGCGGCCTGTAACGCGCAAGGTCCCTCGAGATCGACACTAAGGCAAGCTGCCGATCCAGCGATCCGATCCACGCCTGCTTACGCCGAACTTCTTTTGCGAAAAACCGAGCTCGAAGCCGAGGCAGAATCGCTGCTGATGGAATTCACTGAAGAATATCCGAAAGTGAAGGATATCAGGCTGGAGCAGGATATTTTAAAGGCCGAAACCCAGCGGCTTCTCGTTCTGAAGCCTGCTGATGCTGGAAAACTTACCCTTGCACTGGGGAAATTAATGCTGGGAAAGGTCTCGCACGCGGCAGCACTGAAGCGTCTGCAGATGCAGTATCAGGACGGTCATCCGAGCGTAAAGAAGGAAAAACGGATGATTGAAATATTCGAGGCGGCGATCAAGGAGATCCTTGGATGACACACCGCCTCATTCCAGTTCCGGCTATTTATTATTTTGTTTTTGCCTTCGGTTCGTCGTTGTTAGCCTTGCCTTTACGCTCGTCCTGAAATAGAACCGGCGATACGATCGGGCGATACGTATCGCTGATCTTGATATAGGCTCCTTCGCGAAGCTTCGACATATATTCTTTTTGATGCGCGGGTAGGTTTTCCGACAACATCGCCATTCGGACATTCCGCTCGTCGAAATACGATTCGGCGCTTGCAGCCGTTTTATCATCGACGCGAAGTATCGTCACGCCGATATCGTCGATATTGACCGGGTCGGTGACGGCTCCTTTTTGCAGCCCCTTGATGGCATCCGCAAATTTTTGGTCGAGCTGTTTCACGTCGAATGTGTCGACCTTTCCTTTTGTTTTCGCGACGTCCGGTTTATCCGAATTCTCAACAGCGAGTTTTTGGAAATCGGCCCCTTTGCGGAGCTGGTCGACCAGGCCCTTTGCTTTCGAACGCACGGCCGCCTCGTCACGGCCTGCAAACGAAAGGAATATCTCACTCAACGTCACAGTTTCCGGTTTCGTGAACTTGGCCTGGTTCTTGTCGAAATAAGCCTTTACCTCCGCCGGCGTCGGCTTCCAGTAGACCTTCGACTGCACCTCACGCTGGATCAGCATCTCGCGGATCGCCTGTTTGCGCCAGTTTTCGCGAAGCTCCTGGGGATTTACGCCCTGGGATTCCATGGCCTTGTAAAGCGCCTCCATAGTTTTCAGGTTGTATTCCTTCATTATCTGGGCGAACCGTTGATTCACTTCCACTTCCGCTTCTTTGTCGAGCCCGGCCTCCTTCGC
>JAICPV010000006.1 GCA_025929655.1 Pyrinomonadaceae bacterium | reverse complement strand
TCAATTTTGCGAAGGCGGCCGAGGTTTCTGGGATCGCACTTTCCCCAAAACTCGCAAGCGAGAATCCGGAACTCAAAGATAAGCTCGCTGAAGCTGGCTTGAACGCCAGGATCTGGACCTTCGACGAAATGTTCGAAATGCCGGACGAGGTCGAAGAATCGAAACGCCTTGCGCTTCTGCCGCAGAAGGTTCTGGGCAATGCGGTCGCGTCGTTGATCTTTACCTCGGGAACGACCGGCAAGCCGAAGGCCGTGATGCTTTCGCACAAGAATTTCACGAACATGATCTCGATGCTTTCGAGCGTGCTTGAGATGGATCTAACCGATGGCGTCTTGTCGGTACTTCCGATGCACCACACGTTTGAGTTTTCCGCAGGTTTCCTCACTCCATTCTCCAATGGAACGCAGATCACATATCTTGATGAGCTGACCGCTGAAGAATTAAGCCACGCCATTGAGAACGGCCACGTCACAGGTATGGTCGGTGTGCCTGCGCTGTGGGAAATGCTTCATCGGCGCATAAAGACACGCTTGCGTGAGCGGGGCGATTGGATCGCCGACCTCGCGGATAACGTCATCGATTTCAACGCGTGGATACGCGATAACACGCCGTTCAATCTCGGCCCAATCGTCTTTTTCCCGATCCATCAGGGCATGGGCGGCAAGATGCGTTATCTCATTTCAGGCGGTTCTGCATTGAGCGAAAAAGTTCAAAAAGACCTCCATGGTCTCGGCTTCACGGTCCTCGAGGGCTATGGATTGACCGAATCGTCTCCGGTACTTACCGTCGCACGGCCGGGAAATAAGCTGCTTAGGGGAAGTGTCGGGCAGCCGCTGCCAGGCGTCGAGGTAAAGATCGCCGACCCGGATCCGAAGGGTGTTGGCGAAGTGCTCGCTCGCGGCCAGAACGTAATGCTCGGCTATTACAACAACGAAGAGGCCACGGAGGCCGTGCTGCAGGACCGCTGGCTGCGGACAGGCGATCTCGGCCGCATCGACGAGGACGGGAATCTTTTCATCGTCGGGCGTTCCAAGGATGTCATTATAGATTCGAACGGTAAGAATATTTACCCCGACGAGATCGAGGACCTTTATTCGAAATCAGGTTTTATCAAGGAGCTTAGTGTGGTCGGCCTTCCGGACGAAGACGGCGGTGAAAAGATCGCGTCGCTCGTCGTCCCTGATTACGAACACGACATCGCGCTTCCCCGTGCAGACGTTAACAAAAAGATCGAAGATCATTTCCGCGAAGTGTCTGCTTCGCTGCCGTTCTTCAAACGGGTTAAGGTGCTGCACATCACGCCTTTCGAGCTGCCGCGAACGGCGACGCGAAAGGTGAAACGGCCCGAGGTCGTCGAAATGCTGCAGATTCTCGAAGAGCGGTCGAAGAAAAAGACGAAAGCCGTGGTCGAGTCGAAGGGTGACGATAATGTGCTTTGGATCAGGAAGATCGTCGCTACGGTTTCGAGCCGGCCGCTTTCCGACATTGCGATCGAGGAAAAACTCGCCGATCTCGGTTTCGATTCGCTTATGTTTGTAGAATTGCAGGCGGCGATCGAAGACGCCGGCGGACGTGTAGTGTCGCCGGATACGCTGAACGAAGTTCAGACTGTTCGGGAGCTCTTGACCGCTGTCCAGCGGCTTGATAGGTCGAAACGCCTCGCCGACGAGCCGACGGTCGAGGAGCGAAAGGATGACGACGACATTTACATTCCGTCGCTGGTGCGCCGTATCGGGAACGCCGTCGTCGACCTGGCGCAGGACACGCTCTATTCGAACGTTCTTGATACGACGATCGAAGGACAGACGAACGTGCCGCTGCACACGAATTTCATCGTCGCGCCGAATCACGCTTCGCACATCGATACCGGTTTGGTGAAACGCGCGCTGGGGAAAAATGTTGCCGAGCAGACCGTAGCCGTCGCCGCAGCCGATTACTGGTTCGACACGAAATATAAGCGAGCGTACATGAACAATTTCACGACGCTGGTGCCGATCGAGCGGACGGGTTCGCTTCGCCAGTCGCTGAGGCATGTGACGCAGATCCTGCACGAAGGTTATAACGCTCTGATCTTTCCCGAAGGCGGACGACAGGAAAGCGGCGACATCGCGGAATTCAAACCGATCATCGGTTACCTCGCGCTGAATCAAAAGATCGGGATCCTGCCCATCTACCTATGGGGTACATTTGAAGCATTTCCCAAAGGCACCGTTGTGCCGAAGGGGAGCAGCATTGGGGCCAAGATCGGCGCAAAGGTCGGCCGATTTCTCGATTACGACGAGCTTCGAAAAATGACCGAAGGTGTGCCGAACACGGAAGCATACCGGCTGGTCGCGGCCCGCGTGCAGCACGAGGTGGAAAATATGCGCGACGGGAAACGCGATAGATTCGATGTGCCCGCGGTGCGTAAAGCGTGGAAGGCGGAACGCCGAAAGTCACGAAAACAGGAACCGGTGATCGACGAATAACAGTCTAGATAAAAAATCGATTGTGATGAAAAACCTTGGGACTTTCCAAATCACTAAAGCTTTTCCGTTGGTCGCCACTCTGCTTTTGCTCACTCAAACGAGTATGGCCCAGACGGTAAATCGAAAGATTCTTACCGAAGAGGTCAAAGCGGAGTTCCGCCACGCGTGGAATGGCTACAAGCAATATTGCTGGGGCCACGACGATCTGAAGCCGCTGAGCAAAACCTGTAGGGATTGGTACGGGACGCCGGTGCTGATGACTGCGGTAGATTCGCTCGATTCGCTTTATCTGCTCGGGTTCAAAAAAGAAGCGGATGCGACGCGAGAATATATCGCGAAGAATCTCAATTTTGACAAGGACATTTCGGTACAGAATTTCGAGATCACGATCCGCATCCTCGGCGGCTTGCTCTCGGCGTATCAGATTACAAACGATAAACGGCTGCTTGATCTCGCCGATGACCTCGGCACCCGTCTCCTGCCGGTTTTCGATTCGCCGACGGGTTTGCCCTACAAGTATGTAAATCTGAAAACCGGCAAAACACGCGAGCCGATTTCGAACCCGGCCGAAACCGGAACGTTGATCATCGAATTTGGAACGCTCAGCAAACTGACAGGAAAGCCGGTCTATTACGAAAAGGCAAAACGCGCATTGGTCGAAACTTACAAACGGCGTTCTCCTATCGGGCTCGTCGGGACAAACATCAACGTCGAAACCGGGAAATGGACCAATACCGACAGTCACGTATCGGCGGAGATCGATTCCTATTACGAATACCTTCTGAAATGTTCCCTGCTATTCGGTGATAAAGAGTGTCAGACGATGTGGGAAGATTCGATCACGAAAGTCCACACTCACCTCGCCGACGAGGGCGAGAACATGAGCCGGAAAAACGTGACCGGCCCGGTGGTCATCGGCGACCTATGGTACGGACATGCGGATATGAATACTGGGAGGCGAACCGCCACAACGACGGGCGCGCTCGATGCATTTTTCCCTGGCGTTTTGGCGCTAGACGGCGATCTGAACCGTGCCCGGGCGCTTCAGGATTCGATGTTCAAAATGTGGCAGGCGCATGGTATCGAACCGGAAGTTTACAACTATAAATCGGGAAAGGTCGTGCACGGCGGATACCCTCTGCGGCCGGAGATCATGGAATCGACATATATTCTCTATCAAAAGACCAAAGATCCGAAGTACCTGGCCATGGGCGAAACTATGTGGCGCGATTTCGTAAAGCATTGCCGAACGGAAATCGCATACGCCGGCCTCAAAAACGTCGAGACGAAGGAGAAAACGGACTACATGCATAGCTTTCTTTTCGCGGAAACGTTCAAGTATTTCTATTTGCTGTTCGCCCCCGAAAAGACGCTCGACCTGAACAAGGTCGTTTTCAACACTGAGGCCCACCCGATCCGGAAAACTTGGAAGAATTAGCCACAGAGTACACAGAGAACACTGACCCTTTTTATTGATCTCAGTGTTCTTTGCGATCTCGGTAGCGAAAAGAAAATGGCGAAGAAAAAAGTCTTAGCGAAGGTAGAGAAAAAGGTCCTGATCACAGGCGGTACCGGTTTTCTCGGGACGCATATCGTCCGGCAGTTGATCGATTCGGGCGTGAAGAACCTTCGCGTGATGGCATCGAGCGTTCCGGAATGGATGTCTGATTCGGGCGTTGAGCCGATCGAAGGATCTGTTACGGACCGCGACGACGTTGCTGATGCAGTTCGAAATGTGTCGGCGATCTTCCATCTCGCCGGAAAAGTGTCGCGCGACAACAATGACGCCGCTGCGATGAACAAGGTGCATGTCGAGGGTACACGCGTTCTTTGCGAAGCCGCAAAAGAAGCGGGGGTGCAGACCATGATCCTCGCCTCATCGAGCGGGACGATCGCCGTGAGTGAAGACGATGAAATACTGGATGAAACATATCCTCAGCCGGTCGATATCATTTCGCAGTGGGCCTACTACGCGTCGAAGTATTACCAGGAACGTACCGCACTCGAAAATTTCGATGGAGATGGACGAAAGCTCGTGATCTTAAATCCGACGCTGCTGCTCGGCCCGGAAGATGAGCGGCTAAGCTCGACGCAGATCGTTCTCGATTTTTTGGCCAGAAAGATCCCGTATTGCCCGGGCGGAGGTTTGAGCATTGTCGACGTCCGCGACACGGCAACCGCGTTCATTACCGCGCTCGACAAAGGCGAACATCAGGAAAATTATTTGCTCGGATCGGCGAACATGACTTTCGCGGAATTTTTCGGGAGGCTTGAGCGGCTGTCCGGCGTATCGGCGCCGATGATAAAAATGCCGAAGCGCATCGCCGTCGGCGGTTCGTCGATCATCGAGTCCGTTTTCAAAAATTGGGGAAAGGCGTCGCCCGTTGCAACCAAAGAAGTCGAGCAGGCGGAGCATTTTTGGTATTTCGATTCGACGAAGGCGAAAGACGCTCTCGGCTTCGAACCGCGAGATCCGCAGGAGACTCTCAACGACACGATCGGCTACCTGCGCGAAAACTTACTCGGTGAAGGCATTTTCTGAAATGCAGCAGCCCGCACGTAAGTAAGGCCGTAACTATCAACGTGGAACTTCGACCTCTTGTAGGTACGTCCCGATTACGCCCTTACTTACGTGCGGGCTTCTGCAATTAAACACCACAACCGATCTCGAATTCTCTGATCATCACAGGCTTCCCGGCACGCATCTCATATGCCCTGGCGAAATCGCCCTCGTAATAAGATCCGTACAGCACTATCTCCATTTTCCCGTCTCCATTCAGATCCGCGATCGCGGAGATGTGGTGCTCGGCAGGTGCCCCGAAATCTACCTTCTTCAGAATGAAATCACCCTCGAGCAAATGGTCCGTCACAACTTTTCCAACGGCTTTTCGGACCAGGACGAGCGAATAATCACCGACTGCGGCATTCGAACTCAATCCTTTTTTGTAAAAGGTCGCTGCTAAGACAACTTCTTCGACGCCATCTCCGTCAAGATCGACTCGAAACGCCTCTGTCAGCTTTGAAGTAGTTCTTGCAATCCCTTTTTTCTTTAGAAAATTTGCAATGACCGTTTTGTATGTAGCGTTGTTAAGATCGATCGCCTTCGGCATCCGAGGCATTGGATTCCATTTTGCTGACGATCCGATCGCCACGCCGTGGTCTTGCTCGAGCTCGAACTCGAAACGCGTGAAATCCTGACAAACGTCTTCCTGTTCGCCTTTTTTTCCGAGCGTAACGCCTCCTTCTTCGACACCGTTTCTACCAACCAAAACGAACTCGGTCTCGGCTTTTAATCGATCGCGAAACCTTGTCGGCGCGACCCATTTGCCGTTTTGAACGCCGCCCATGAGGCCGCGAAATTTCAGTTCGACGATAGGTATAATTGGAGCCTGGCCGAAACTCGAAAACGGCAGCATCGCGAGCAGGCAATAGAGGGTCAACAAAGTTTTCATCACCACCTCAACTTACGATTCTGTCGAACCGCGATTCTTTCTAAAGAACTGGTATCCATAATAGATCACGAGGCCAAGCATCGCAGAAATGAGAATGGGCAATCCTTCCCTGGAAAAGTCGACATTCATCACCAACCAAACGATCAATGCAATCGAAAGCACGGCGGCAAGGATCCCGAGCGGAGCTCGAAATTGTGCGGCCGGAATGTCCGTTCGTTGTCGGAAAACCGGCAACGCAATCGCCGTGGTCGCGTAAACGAGCAGACGCGTAGTTGTTGCGATCGTAACCGCGGATAAAAATGAAGTGTACAGCGTAAGTGCAAAGATCACGGAGCCGCTTATGATGATCGAGAGGAACGGGGTTTTATATTTTTCATGCGTCCGCGCCAAGGCTTTCGGAAGCTCGCCTCGTTCTGCCATCGCGAACGGGATCCGCGACGATGCCAGGAATCCGCTATTCAGGTTCCCAAGAACAGAAATTAGCGCGCCGATGGCGATAAATCCCGCGCCCGCCGTTCCGAGAAATCGGCCTGCGGCGTCCGCGAGAGGGGTTTTTGATTCGGCTAGCCCGGGAAGGGTGCCGATCGCCACGAGCTGGATGATGAAAAAAAGAACAACGCAAAATGCAAGCGCGGTCAGCAACGCGAACGGAATATTCTTTCCCGGATCTTTTATCTCGCCGGTCGGTATCACAGCCGCCTCAAAACCGACATACGCATAGATCAACAGCAGCACCGCCGCGGGGAAGCTTGCGTACTCCGGAACCGCTTCGAAATCGAAGTTCGCCGGCTCGATAAAGAAAAGACCGACGCCCGCGAACAGCAAAAGCGGGACGATCTTGCCGACGGTAAAGATGTTCGTCATGATCGCCGACTCTCGAACTCCGATGAGATTAACGATCGTGATACCTGTGACCACGACCGCGATGATCAGCGTCCTTCCCAAGCCGCTGTCTAGTCCAGGGAAAAAGAATCCCAGATAGATAACCACCGCATTGCAGTTCGCCGCAAAGGTTGCGATCCGTACCACCCAGTAAAGCCAGCCGGTCTCGAATCCGATCTCCGGGCCGAATGCCTCACGAGCATAAAGGTACATCCCGCCGGTTGTATTGAAACGGCTGGAAACCTCGGAAAAACACAAAACGATCAAGCCGATTATCAAGGCGCAAGCGATGAACGCGTACAAGCTGTAGCCGCCGATCAGCTTGAAAACACCCGCCGGTAAAATGAAAATACCGGTGCCGATGATCGTATTGATAGCGACCGCGGTCAGATCCCAGCGGCCCAGGCCGCGGATGAGCTTCTCGTCTGTCATTTGTAGTTGATCCCTGCTGTTTTTAAGCCGCAGGCTCTTCGTTTATACTCTGAACGAAGACAATCTCAAAATTTCGCCCTTCTTGTATGCATCGATCTACCGGTTTTGTGCTGTCTGTTTTTCTCTTTGCCACATGCATATTTACTTCTGTATCGATCGGTCAAAAGAGTTCGGCCGAGATCTCTAGACCCGTAAACTACGCTGTTCCTGTTTTCAGGGGATCGATCGAGCTCCAGACGATCCTCGATTCGTCGGTGCAAGAGGTTCTTAATTCGTATTCGGCAGGAAGTTTCAAAGCCGACGAGATCGCCGCAACACTGATCGATGTCACCAGCTCTTCGGATCTGAAATGGGCGGACGTCCACGGGGAGAAGAGGATTTATCCGGCGAGTGTCGTCAAAATGTTCTATATGGCCGCTCTCCAGCGGCAGTTGGAAGACAAGAAGATCACGCTTTCAAAGGAGATGGAACGCGGGCTGCGCGATATGATCGTCGATTCTTCGAACGAAGCGACGCAGTACATCTTAGATGTTCTGACTGAAACATCGAGCGGTGCCGAGCTTCCCCAAAAGGAATTCGAAAAGTGGCAATACAAGCGGAACCGCGTCAACCGTTTCTTTTCCTCCCTCCGCTATCAAAACATCAACGTCAATCAAAAGACCCATTGCGAAGACGCTTACGGGGTCGAACAGCAGTCACGCAATTACAAAGGCGAGAACCGCAACATGCTCACGACCAACGCCACCGCCCGGCTGCTCGCCGAGATCGCGTTAAGGCGTTTCGTCTCTCCCGAAAGGAGCGACGCGATGCTCGCATTAATGAAACGCGATCCGTTCCGGAAAACCAACGATACGGATGATCAATCGACGGGATTCACCGGGAAAGCGATCATCGACGGCAAGCTGCAGGGCGTTAGCCTTTGGTCAAAAGCCGGTTGGACCAGCCGTTCACGCCACGACGCCGCATATATTGAAACATCGGACGGTTTGAAGTTCGTATTAGTGATATTCACCGAAAACCACGCAAATGACCGCGAGGCTATACCCGCGATCGCGGCGAAGATCATCAGAAAACTGAAGGAATCGAAAACATGAAAAACGCTATCACCTCCGCCGTTGCCTTTCTGTTCGTTTGTGCGGCGGCATCTTTCGCAATTGGGCAAGGAAGTTACAAACAGCCGCCAAAGGAAATTATGGATGTGCTGAATGCTCCTGCGATACCGGGGACGTCCATCTCACCGACCCGCGACAAGCTCGCGATTCTCGTTCCGCTGCGGTATCCGCCGATCGCGGACCTGTCGCAGCCGATGCTGCGGCTCGCCGGAACGCGCTTCAACCCCGCGACCAATGCCCCGCACACGCAGGGCTACTCCGTCGCACTCCGGTTCAAGAACGTCGCTGACGGCAATGAGATCGACGTTGCGGTTCCCGCCGGTGCGAAGATCGTGAGCCTTCAATGGGCTCCAGATGGCGGGCACGTCGCTTTCGGGAATGTGACCCCGAACGGTGTCGAGCTTTGGATCGCGGATACCGCTACGGGCAAAGCGAACCGCGTGAAGAATGTTTACGTGAACACCGCGTTCGGCGGGTTCGACTGGGAGAATTCGAATGAACTTTCCGCTCGTCTGATCCCGACAAATCGCGGCCCGGCGCCGCAATATCGCGACATTGTCCCGAACGAACCGAATATCCAGGAAACAACCGGCCGCCGCGGCGCGATCGCTACCGTTCAGGATCTGCTTAAAACCCCTAACGACGAAAAGCTTTACGAGTATTACGCGGCCGGCCAGCTCGCTTTGATCGATACGAGCGGCAAGGTGCGAAATGTCGGCCAACCTGCGATCTTCTCCGATGCCAGCTTCTCGCCCGACGGGAAATACGTGTACGTTTCTCGTGTCCGGAGGCCGTATTCGTATCTTGTTCCCGCTAGCCGGTTCCCGAAGACGGTGGAGATCTGGGATGCAAGCGGCAAGGTTGTGCATAAATTCGGCGAGGTTCCGCTCCTCGATAATATCGTCAGCGGAGGTGTTCAGACCGGCCCGCGAGGCGTCAGCTGGATCCCGGTCGAACCAGCAACGCTAATGTGGACGGAAGCTCTCGACGGCGGCAATCCGCGAACGAAGGTCGCACAACGCGACAAAGTCATGAAGCTCGCCGCTCCGTTCAATGGTGCACCGACGGAGATGTTCAAGACCGAGCATCGTTTTCAGGGACGAGCTTTCGGTGAACGTGACGGAATGATGATCTTCTACGATTTCAATCGCGACACGCAGCGTCGCCGGATGTTCGTCACCGATTACCGTAACCCATCGAATGTCAAGCAGGTCTTCGACCTCAACGTCAGCGACCGTTACGCCGACATCGGAACTCCTATCACTAAACAGCTTCCAAATGGCGCTTCCGTAGTGAGACAAAACGGCGACCACATTTTCCTGTCCGGGTCGGGAGCATCGCCAGAAGGCGACCGGCCGTTCTTCCGCAAGATGAATCTGAAGACGCTGCAGACCGAAGAGGTCTTTCGTTCCGGCATCGAGGAATACGAGACCTTCGCCGGAATGATAGACGACAACGGCACGCAGTTCTTCACGCGTAAGGAATCGGTTACAGCTCCGCCGAATATCTTTATTCGAAATGGATCCGGCACGCCGAAGCAGGTGACCAATTTCGAAGACCCTGCACCGCAGCTTCGCAATATCACGAAGCAGCTCGTCAAATACAAACGGGCTGACGGCGTCGACCTCACTGCGACACTTTATCTGCCGCCGGGTTACAAAGAGGGAACTCGACTACCGACGATCGTCTGGGCATATCCAAGGAGCTTCACTGACGACGACTTTGCCGGTCAGGTGACCGGCTCGACGAACCGCTTCACGCAGATCGGCGGCATCTCGCACCTGTTCCTGCTACTGCAGGGCTATGCGATCCTCGACAACGCGGCGATGCCGATCATCGGGCCGCCCGAGACGAAGAACGACACCTTCGTCAAACAGGTCGTCGATTCCGCACAGGCGGCGATCGATAAGGCCGTCGAGATGGGCGTCACCGACCGCAGCCGCGTCGGCGTAGGCGGGCACAGCTACGGTGCCTTCATGACGGCAAACCTGCTTGCACATTCGGATCTGTTCCGTGCGGGTGTTGCACGCAGCGGTGCCTACAACCGTACGCTCACGCCCTTCGGGTTCCAGGACGAGCAGCGTGATTTCTGGGAAGCGACCAGGATCTACACCGAGGTCTCGCCGTTCTTTTACGCGAACAAGATCAACGAGCCGATCCTCCTGATCCACGGCGAGGCGGACAATAACCAGGGTACTTTCCCCGTACAGTCCGAACGCCTGTTCGCCGCTATCCAGGGCAACGGCGGCACCGCACGCCTCGTGATGCTCCCGCACGAATCGCACGGCTACTCAGCCAAGGAAAGCGTCCAGCACACGCTCGCCGAAATGGTCAATTGGTTCGATAAGTACGTAAAGAACGCGAAACCCAAACCCGAACCCGCTGCTTCGCGATAAGTGGGCCGTGCGCCGGTTAAGATGCCGCGCTTCAGCCATCTGTAGACGCAACAAAGTAAAGGCCCCGACGAGTCGGGGCCCCTTAGTTTACGGATCTCGTTTTTCGAGAGCCTATTTAGTACCGCTTGCCAATTTTCCGATGAGCGAAAACAGCGGCAGGTACATGGAGATTACGATGGAGCCGATCGTGACGCCGAGGAAGGCGATGAGGACCGGTTCGATCATCGCCAGCAGGTCAGCGATCGCGGTGTCGACCTCTTCTTCATAGAAGTCGGCGATCTTGCCGAGCATCGCGTCGATGGCACCTGTCTGTTCACCGACGCCGATCATCTGGCCGACCATGTGCGGGAACACGTCCGTTGCTTTCAGCGGATCGACGAAGTTTTCACCGCGTTCGACGCCGGCACGGACCTTTAGGATCGCGTCCTCGATGACGACGTTACCTGCCGTCTTGGCAGTGATCTCCAGCGACTGCAGGATGGGCACTCCGGATGACAATAGCGTCGAGAGAATTCGCGAGAATCGCGCGACCGCGACCTTTCGCAGGATGCTGCCGAAGATCGGGACCTTTAAGAGCATCTTGTCGATGTTCCAGCGGCCGCCTTCCGTCTTGTAATAGTAGCGGACGCCGACCGTTGTACCGATGATCGTGACAAGCATTGCAAGGCCTCCCCAGCCGGCGAGGAAGCCACTGATCCCCATCACTATCCGCGTCGGGAGCGGCAGCAGTTCGCCCGGCCCGAGCATGCCGATGAAGATCTGCTCGAACTGCGGGATCACGACCACCATGATCACGGCGATCGCTCCGATAGCGACCAGGATAACGGCCGCCGGGTAAATGGAAGCCGAAACGATGCTTCGCTTCAACTTCACTACCTTTTCGATCAACGTCGCAAGTCGCTGCAGGATAAGGTCAAGCACACCGCCCGTTTCGCCCGCTTCGACCATGTGGGTGTAGAGGGCGTCGAAAACCTTCGGGTGACGTTCGAGAGCGGCAAAAAGCGTTGCACCCTCTTCGACATTCTGGCGGACCTGCCGGAGTGTGTCTTTGAAGAATGTATTGAGCTGTTGTTCCGCCAGGATGTCGAGACATTGCACCAGCGGAAGGCCGGCGTCGATCATGACGGAAAACTGACGCGTGAAAACGGCGAGCTCCTTCGCACTTACCTTTTTACGGCGGCCGAGTTTCGGTATCGAGACGACGCGGCCTTTTTCAGAAGCCTGGGTCAAAACGATCTGCTCGCGTCGAAGCAATGCACGCAGCTCTTCCTGATTCGCAGCATCGCGTTCGCCGTCGATCAGCTCGTTCAATCTGTTTCGTCCTTTGAATACGTATGTTGGCATTTCGTCTCTTTGCTCCTGTCTTGAATTCCAGATTCCAAATTTCGGTTTCAGATTCTTGGGTAAATTGGAATTCGGAATTTGGAATACTGAATTATCTGGTTGGCGGGCGTTGTCCGATCGGGCGGCCCTGGGCGTACGGCGAAGCGGCCGGCATTGCCGGCTTGCCGTTACCGACGTAGGAAGTGTTCAAGCCGGAACCGCGTTCGATCAGGTCCTTAAGCTCGTCGGCATTCGATGTCCGCTGCATCGCGACATCTAAGGTGATCTGCCGTTTATGAACGGCGGTCGCGAGAGCCTGGTTAAAGGTCTGCATACCGAACTTGTCCTGGCCCGTCTGCATCATCGAGTAGATCTGGTGGATCTTGTCTTCGCGGATAAGATTTCGGATAGCGGCGTTCGGTATCAATATTTCCAATGCCATCACGCGGCCGTCGCCCGATGCTTTCGGCAGCAGCGATTGACATAGTATCCCTTCGAGTACGAGTGAAAGCTGCGTGCGGACCTGCGCCTGCTGTGCGGAAGGGAACACGTCGATTATGCGGTTGATGGTCGAGTATGCCGAGTTCGTGTGAAGCGTGGCAAAGGTCAAGTGGCCCGTTTCAGCGATACGCAATGCCATCTCGATCGTTTCGAGGTCGCGCATTTCGCCGACCAGCACGACGTCAGGGTCCTGACGAAGCGCGGTGCGAAGGGCGGAGCCGAATGAATGAGTGTCGGCCGCAACCTCGCGTTGGTTTACGACACAGTTCTTGTGATTGTGAAGAAATTCGATCGGATCTTCGATAGTCAATATGTGATCGTGCCGGTCGATGTTGATCTTGTCGATCATAGACGCGAGCGTGGTCGATTTACCTGAACCTGTCGGCCCGGTGACAAGCACGAGACCGCGCGGCTTTTTGCATAGGTCCTGCACCACCGGCGGCAGGCCCAAAGCATCGAACGACTTTATCTCGTATGGAATCGAGCGGAACACCGCACCGACGGCCCCTTTCTGATTGAAAAGATTGGCACGGAAACGGGACATACCTTTCAAACCGAACGAGAAGTCGAGTTCGAGATTTTCTTCGAACCTGTGTTTTTGCGCGTCGGTGAGAACGGAATACGCGAGCCGCTTTGTGTCGGCGGGTGTCATGCTGGCATAACCCGGAAGCGCTGAAAGATGTCCGTGCACGCGTATTTGCGGCGGCGAATTCGTTGTCAGGTGGAGGTCGGAACCACCCGCATCGGTCATCTTTTTGAGGAGTTCGGGCAGCGTGATCTGCGACACGGCGCCTTCTTGTTGTTCGAAGTTCATATATTTGTTAGCTGAAAGGCGAAGACCGGGCGGCCGTCGCCCTTCAGCTTTGAGGCGGGATTAGTCTTTCTTGATCGAGGCCTGCTGAACGGGCCGAGGACGATTCTGCAGGGAGTTGATCACCTTCTCGGATTCTTCAGCAAGCTTTTCTGCCGATTCCGCTGCGGCGTTCGTTGCAACGCTGTAAATGCGTCCGTCGGCTTCGGCGAAGTAGAACATTCTTGCGTTGATACGGCCGGCGGCGCCTTGTGATTGCGCGACCACGACGTACACCATTTTTCCGCCGACCTGTTTTGCGTAGTCATTAACGACCCAGCCGTTCTCACGGACCATGCGGTTGATAACTTCGCGGCGAAGTGACGTTGTCGGAACGCCTGCCAGCATCGAGTTGCGAACGCTGTTGACGCTTTCGCCCATTGCGGGCCCAACCACAGATATCGAAGCGGAGCCTGCCCCGTCGATACGGAATTGAAGCTCGCCCGGCGTAGAGCCTGCCGGCTGCCAACCCTGAGGAGCGGTCTGGCCGGACGGGAGCAGTGCCGTCGATGGATTTTGTGCGGCCGGTGTCGCCGAATCATTCTTCCCTTTAGGATCGGCCGACCTGGCCGCATTTGCGAGTCGAAGCTGACGGAGCCGGAGTGCGCGCCTGCGGGACTGCATGGCGCGTTTGCGTTTCACCCGGGCGCGATATTGTCTCCACCACGCCTTTGAATATTTTTTGTACTTTCGCGGCTTCTTTTTGTACCGCTTCGTTTTTTTCGGACCGGCTTCGACAGTTTCCGTTGCCATCGGAACTATAACGCCTATGCCGATCAGTAATGCCAATGAAAGTGCGATTGCCCTAAATAGCATATTTCCTCCCAAAAGTTACGCCACCGTTTCCTTCACGACCTCTTCGATCGTCGTTATCCCTTCCCTCAATTTGCACAAACCCGATCCGCGGAGCGTGATCATCCCGAGCTCTATCGCCTTGCGGCGAAGCTCGATGGCGCTGGCGCCGATGATGATCAGTTCGCGAAGCTCGTCAGTTACTTCCATCACTTCGTACAAACCCACGCGACCCTTAAAGCCCGTATTCAAGCAGGTTTCGCAGCCGCGGCCTTTATACAATTTCAATTTCTTCGCTTCTTCTTTGCTAAAGCCGATCTCGATCAGCCCTTCGACCGGAACGTGGGTCTCTTCTTTGCATTCGCTGCAGATGCGGCGGATCAGTCTCTGGGCCTGAATGAGATTAATACTCGTTGCGACGAGGAAAGGTTCGATACCCATGTTCACCAGACGCGAGATGGTGGACGGCGCGTCGTTGGTGTGCAGAGTAGAGAGAACAAGATGCCCCGTTAGCGCGGCTTTGATCGCGATCTCGGCTGTTTCGAAGTCCCGTATCTCGCCGACCAGGATGATGTTCGGGTCCTGCCGGAGGAACGAACGAAGGGAAGCTGCAAAATTCAAACCGATCTGTTCCTTCATCTGCACCTGGTTGATGCCCTGCAGGTTGAACTCGACCGGATCCTCAGCGGTCATGATGTTTGTTTCCGGCTGGTTCAGAGATTGAAGCGCCGAATATAGAGTGTTCGTTTTTCCTGAACCGGTCGGGCCGGTTACGAGGACCATGCCGTACGGGTTTGCGATCGCACGCTGGAATTTTTCCAGGCTCTCCGGTTCGAAGCCGAGCTTCGTCATATCGAGCATCAGCTTGTCTTTGTCGAGCAGGCGAAGAACGACCTTTTCGCCGAAAAGGGTCGGCAATGTCGATACGCGAAAGTCGAGCTCGCGCGAACGATCGTCGACTTTCACTTTGATCTTGATTCGGCCGTCCTGAGGGAGCCGTTTTTCAGAAATGTCGAGCTTCGCCATGATCTTCAAACGCGAGATCAGCGGATCGCGAAGCTTCATCGGCGGATGCATTACATCGTACAAAACGCCGTCGATGCGGAAGCGAATTCGGAAATCCTTTTCGTAGGGCTCGACGTGTATGTCGGACGCGCCGCGGCGAAGCGAGTCGACCATTAGCACGTTGACGAGGCGGACGACCGGTGCGTCTTCCGACGCACGAGTCAATGTGGCGAGATCGATCTCCTCGTTGTCTTCGAGGATCTCGAATTCTTCGGAATCGTGCGACGCGAGATCGAAATCATCCAGCGATACGGCGAGATCTGACTCGACTAGCCGTTCGTCGATCCTTACGGCCCTGCTTCCGTTCTTCGAGTTCTTTTTAAGATTACCGTTCTTCAGGCCGCCTTTTTCAGGAGCAAAGGAGAACGCGGCATCGAATATGTCGATCTGCGTCGAGCCGCTGTAATACTTCCCGATCGCCATCTGGATGGAAGCTTCCGATGCGATCACCGGTTCGACGTTCAGCTCCGTCATGAACTTGATATCGTCCATGGCAAAGACGTTCGTCGGGTCCGCCATGGCCAGCGTCAGAGTGGCACCGACACGAGAAATAGGAAGAACTGTGTATTTGAGGGCGACTTCCTGGGAGATGAGTTTGATGATGGCGGGCTCAATGTGGAAAAGATCGAGATTGATGGAGGGAACGCCGTATTGACGCGAGAGAACCGCCGTGATGACGTCGTCCGAGATAACGCCAAGCTTGACTAGATTGGAGCCCAGACGTCCGCCGTTGACGCGCTGGTAATCGAGCGCTTCGCGAAGCTGCTGAGGTGTTATGAGGTTTTCGCGGACGAGAATTTCCCCAAGTTTTGCTGACATTTGCGTGTAGAGTGCTTATCCGGTATTCGAAACTAACCTGTGGCGGGATAAGGGAAAGGCTGTAATTTCGAGCTAAAAACTTAGCGAGGTGTACGGAAACAACGATGTATAACAACGTTGTCCTCTCAATAATAGTGCTTCGGCGATTCCGGTGTCAATATCTATTTGACCGCTGCAAGCCGGCCGGCTCGGTCAATTTGACCATTCAGCGCCGTTTATTTTTAGACGCCGTTGTTCTAAATTCGACGTTACAGATGCGCCGCAGAAAGACAGCAATATTTTTCCTTGCTCTCGGGATATCCCTTTCCGGTCTGGCAGTTGCTCTGAACGTCGGATGGATCCTCTTGAATGCGCGCGAGGTTGTGCTTCTCGTGATCGGGATAGTTTTCTTCGCGTTGATAATTACGGGCCTGATCTTGAATACGATCTTTCTCGTACGAGAAATACGGCGCAACGAGCAGCACGACACATTTTTGAATTCGGTCACGCATGAGCTGAAGACGCCGATCGCGTCGATCCGGCTTTACC
>JAICPV010000277.1 GCA_025929655.1 Pyrinomonadaceae bacterium | reverse complement strand
GGGTGCAAAGTTCTTCGCTGACGGGGCCGCACAGCTTGCCGAGATTCCGGCCCGCGGCCGGGAATATCTTTTCAAGATCTGCATTCGACAGCTTGTCCTTTCAAGTTCGACCGCAGTCGAGACGTACCGGTTCGCGCCGAAGCTTTCCGAAGCAGTCGGGGATGCCGGCCTGTTGACGAGCATTCTCGAGCTTGGCATGGAGATCGCGAACCGCTCGGCGAAGCACAGCGCCGAATTCCTGCAAAAGACGCCGCCCGTAGCGAAAGCATTCTCTTCGTTCGGAGAGAGTAGACAGGCGGTTGCCGAATCGTTTCTTTCGCTGGCATCAAATTTCGCGCAGCGGACCGGCGGGATGACGGCCGACCTGTGGGGCAATCTTCCCGGTGTACTCGACGGGTTATCCGCGGATCAGGCGAAGGGGCTCGGCGACGAAGCATCGAAGGTGCTTGACCACGGTGGAAGCGTCACCCTGCATTTCCTCTCCGCAGGAGCCGATGTGCTCCGTAGGGAACCGGAAGTTTTCGATACCTGGATCTCGCTGTTGGCGGCCATCGCTAAACACGGCAACGCCGTCGTGATCGCTTTTCTCCGAGCGTCGCCGAAATTCTTCCGACAGATCACCTCCATTAGTCTCGAAGGTGCGGTGGAAGGCAGCGTTCGGGTCGCGGCCTTGAAGCGCGTTTTCGACCTGATACGAAGGATCGCCGTCCCCGATGGTGAAAGCGCACTCGCGGCTTTCCGCTCGTCAGCGTTCGCACTTAAGAAAGTTTCGATCGACCAATACGAAGAGTGGATCGGGACCGGGCTTCGGGAGAACGAACACGAATCCACAAAGGCACGCCGAAGCTATTTCGCTTTGGAGACGCGGCGTTCGAACGACCTTCTTCTCAAAACCCGTACTGGGCTGCTGCTCGAGGGCGTCCGCACCGTGCTGCGAATGTACATCGAAGCCCTTACGGGCCGCGAGGTCGAGATCGCCGAACTTTCGGCGATGCCGCAGGAATCGCGCATCGGCGACGGAAAGACCATTCTTCTGCCCGCGTCCGTCGCCGAGTTCGACACCGACGAGATGGATTTCCGGCTTTACAAAGTTCTGGCCGCCCACGGCGCCGGGCAGATCGAATTCGGGACGTTCGATCGCGACTCTACGTCGCTGAAAGCAGCATTCGCCGATCTTGCGAACCTTTATTCAGCAACCGTCGAGGAAGCAGATGCCTTTTCCCTCGCCGGTTACATCGAGGATATAAAGAACAGCCGGCCGGCACTTTCCGGCGAAGAACTGCGACTTGAGATAGATAAGCGCCGGCGTGCTCTACCGAAAGATTCCGATTATCGAGCGGTGCTCGCCGTCTTTCCAGAACCGCGTCTCGCGCGAAAGATCTTCACGACGATGGAGAACGCACGCGTCGACAGCCGTCTGCGCCACGCGTATCGCGGTTTGCGAAAGGACCTCGACCTGATGCGTGAAACGCTGCGTAAAAATCGCCCGTTCATCTTCGACCTGCCGATCCACCAGGTGCCGTTTGAGCTGCTTTTCCAGATCACGCTCTGCGGCGGCGCGACCGACGACGCCCGGATGTTTTACGGTCAGATCGTGTCGGAGATCGAAGGTGTGGTTGCATCGAATGTATCGGGCCCCGGATCAACGGTCGCCGATTCGCTGTTCGCGACCAGCCGCATCTATTCGCTGTTTCAAAATTTAGCGGCCGAGCATGCACAGGAAGCCGAGTCGGACAGCACGGAAGAGGAAACACGCGGTTCGCCGGACGATCGTGTCACCGAATCTTCATCGGCCGACGACAAGGCGAAGGCGGAAGAGCGGCCGAAGGAGGCACAGGACCTTCGCGACCTCTTCAACGCATGGAATTCAATGGACGATGAAGGCCAGCCGGACGACATCTCGGGCAGCGAGGTCTGGTCGAACAACGAGATGCCGGAACAGGCCCTGGAGGCCGGCGAGGAGGCATTCGCATATGACGAATGGGACCGCGAACTGAACGACTACCGCGTCGGTTGGAGCCGCGTCGTCGAGAAGCGCGTTAAACGCGGCGACCGCGGTTTCGTCGAGCTGACGCGGTCGCGTTACCGGGGCGTAATCTCCTCGATCCGCCATCAATTCCAACTGATGAAACCGGAGAACCTGACGAAGATCAACCGCGAATACGACGGCGAGGATTACGATCTGAACGCCCTTGTCGATTTCGTTATCGACCGCAAAGCTGACGGACGGCAGGCCGAGAACATCTACACAAAGCGTTTGCGAAAACGCCGCGACGTTGCCGTCTCCCTACTTCTGGATCAATCGTCCTCGACCGCACGGACGATCACGCGAAATCCGTTGCAGCCTTACACCTATCCCGGCCGGCGCATCATCGAGATCGAAAAGGAAGGGCTCGTGCTGATGAGCGAAGCCCTCGAAGCCGTCGGAGACGTCTATTCGATCAGCGGCTTCACCAGCGAAGGCCGCCGCAACGTGAAATTTTACGTCGTAAAGGATTTCGATGAAAAGTACTCCGAGGAGACCGAGAAACGCATCGGCGGTATCACGTTCCAAAACAACACACGGCTCGGTGCCGCCATCCGCCACGCCGCAAAGAAGCTGCTGAAGCAGGAATCACGTACCAAGCTGCTGATCATCCTCACCGACGGCCGCCCGTACGATCACGATTACGGCGACGCCCGCTACGCTCGCGAGGACGTACGCGAGGCCCTCACCGAGGCGAAGATCACCGGCATTACGCCCTTCTGCATCACCATCGACCGCGAGTCCGAGGCCGAGCTCCGGGACCTCTATGGCGACGTCGGTTACACCATCATCGACGACGTCCTTTCTCTCCCTGAAAGAATGCCGAATATCTATCGCCGGCTTACCACGTAAAAAAGTAAAGACAGGCTGACAGCCTGTCTTACGCGAAAAAGGTGGTGGCGGGGGAGGATCGAACTCCCGACCTTGGGGTTATGAACCCGTTTCAATGATCTTAGCGAGTATACGAAATAGTTACGAAATTCAATCAAATCAACAATTTACGCCGTGTGCAAGTGGTCATAGTTATTCAGTTTCATTCATTTCTAGTCACATTTTGGGAACGTATTGGGAACGGAAGGGTTGAAATTGGTTTTATGTGTTTGGAGCTTAAGAATCGAATTTGGCATAGATTCTATCGCCACTCTCAGAACCTTTAATTCGTAATGGCTCCAGTAGAATCGACGTTTTTGATCAGCCCGAAAGTTTCAATCAATTTCTCAGACAATATTGCACACATTTTCGCTGCAAACCTACGTTTGTGAGTCGATAAGAATTTTGCGACTTTTGATCGGGCGCAGCTAGACTTATGCGGGTAGAATTAACGAATTACACGTACCGTGAGTACCTGTGTTCAAAATACGACTGCTTGTTCTGCGCGCTGGTAATCCAACGTGGTAGTTGATCCAGATAGCAGCCTTTAATAGATGTATACGTATTTATAGTTTTGACTTCATGCAAAAGCGTCGACTTGCGGAAAATGTTGTCAAGCCGCTTCGGGTGCTGGTGGTCGCACCGACCTCACCGATTATCGGCGGGCAAACAGTGCAAGCGGCCCGCCTTATTGAGGCTTTCCGAAGCGAGCCATGGCTAAAGGCAGACATTCAGTCGATTAACCCATCGTTTTTTCCAGGGCTTCAGAAAATCAAATACATTCGCACCGCGTTGACGTCGATCAGGTATATTGCTGACTTATTTCGGCGAATTCGCCATTACGATATTATCCACGTTTTTTCCGCTTCCTATTTTTCATTTCTACTGGCGCCCACCCCCGCAGTCCTGATTTCAAAATTGTTCGGTAAACGGACAATCCTGAACTACCACAGCGGCGAGGCACGGGATCACTTTCTGCGGTGGCGTCGAACCGCGATCCCCACCGTAAAATTGTTCGACTCAGTAGTTACCCCGTCCGCATACCTGGTAGATGTATTCAAGGAATTTGGCATAGAGGCGAGGTCGATCTTCAATATCGTGGATCTCGGCCGGTTCTGTTTCCGCGAGCGAAAAGTGCTCCGGCCGGTGTTTCTGTCCAACCGAAATTTTGAAGCTCACTATAACGTAGCCTGTACCCTTCGAGCTTTCTCGCGGATTCAACAGGTTCTACCAGAAGCAAAACTCGTAGTGGTCGGAGATGGTCCCGAGAAAGCAATGCTGAACTCTCTCGCAGGAGAACTGGACCTTAAGAACATCGAGTTCGTTGGTCGGGTGTCTCCAGAGAAAATGCC
>JAICPV010000479.1 GCA_025929655.1 Pyrinomonadaceae bacterium | reverse complement strand
CTGCTCCCCGTGCAGAAATGCCGTGAGGTGCGCCGCCGAAGGCGGCGAAGAATTAAACTCCATGCGTAAGCGTGGAGAATTTAGAACAATTAAAGACTTAGCCGGTTAACCGGCGATAGGATGTCTTAAGGCTTAGTACACGCATCAGAGGCGAAACCTGACTCCCATGTCATACACAAACTTTCTATACCACCTCGTATTCGGAACAAAAGGTCGACTGCCGCTCATCCATGCCGAAATCAAACCTCGGCTTCATGCGTACCTTGGGGGGACCGTTCGGGGGCTCGGCGGGATTGCGCTTGAGGTCAACGGTATCGAGGATCACGTCCACTTACTGGTCAAGCTGAAACCAACGATCCGGTTCTCGGACTTTCTCCGCGATCTAAAGTCTAACTCCTCCGTCTGGGCGAAGGAGAATGGCATGCGACGCTTCGCCTGGCAACGTCGATACGGAGCGTTCACGGTCAGCGAGTCGCAGCGAGAGATCGTAAGGCGGTACATCCGGAACCAGGAGCAGCATCACAAGCGGTTTGATTTCAAAACCGAGTTTGAGACGCTCCTCGTCTCGAACGGTATTCCGATCGACGAATATCTTTGGAAAGAGTGATCTATCGCCGGTAAACCGGCTCGGTCATGTCGGCCGACTCTTTCTCCACGCTCACGCGTGGAGCTTAACTCTTTGCCGCCTTCGGCGGCCGCGAATGTGTCTTTTCCGCTCTTCGCCGGTGACGATCAACCGCCGTAGATCTTCAACTTGAACTCGTCATTCGCCGTGTAAAGCTCGGCGCGCTTTCCAGCGACCCGTTCGGATTGCTTCAGGATCATCGGAACGCCCCCGCGCGGAACGCTGGTCCCGTATTCGCGCCGGCTGAAGATCGACGCTATCTGCGGATTCAAGCGTTGCGTGATGCCGTAGCGGATCGCCCGTGACGCCGGCGGCACAAATCCCTGTGTGCGGCGGGCGTTGATGATCTCGATAAAGTTGTCGTAGATAGTGATCCGCGTCGGGATGTCTCGGAGTGCGAAGTCGCGATGGATGAGCGCGTTTGCAACCGCCTCTCGAACCGCGTAGACCTGATATGTCGAGCGAGCCGCGATTGGAGATCCCACCAAATGCAACGGCGATTTCCTCGGTTTGTCTTTCGCAAGGTCGCAGTAACGTTCGATGAACCGGAGGATGGCCTCGTATTGCGTGTGGAGATTTCCCTTTACCTCGAGACGTTCGACAAGCTGTGCCGTGCCGTTCTCGCCCGAGTATCGCGATACCGTCACGATCGAACGCGGAAACAATTCCTGTACACGCTCATCCTTGCCGAACAACACCAACGCGGCAACTGTCGGAAAAAACTCATCCGCGACGCCGACGGCGAGTATCAGGTCCTTCTTCAGGAAATCGGCGGTCTGGTAGAGATTGATCGTCGGGCTGACGTCTTCAAACGCACCCGCAAAAGTCCACAGCAGGCCATCGTCAAAATCTTTTTCATCCGCCGTAAACAGCGGCAGGTTCTCGTAGCCCAGCGGGCGGATCTCGTCGAGCCACATCGAAAGCTGCTCGCGCGAGACCTCGCGCTTCTCCGAGCCGAACCGCATGTAGAATCGCCCCTCGCGTGTGCGATAAGGCTTGCGCCGCGGCTGCACGTCGAGCGCGACGATACGTTTTCCGCTGTCGAACGCGATGTTATCGATCAAAGGTATGATGGGCGGCACCACCTCTTCACGGCAGATGCGTGCAAGTTCCTCCTGCACCCATTCCGGGTTCGCAACGCCCTCGATGCGAAGCTGATCGTTGACGCCGAAGATGATCGTCCCGCCGTTCGTGTTGGCAAGGGCAACGATGCCTTGCGTGATGCGTTCGGAATTCGAGAGACGGACCTTTAATTCAAGATACGTATCCTCGCCACCGCGGATCAGGCGCAGCAATTCGGTCCGCGTCGTCGACTGAGTAGGTTGGGAAAGTAGGTATTCGGCGTGAGAACGGTCTGCCTGCGATTCAAACCGTTGGCTGTGTCGGTATCTACGTCGTGCCATTGCAAGGGGCGTGAGAATTTTTGTCAAGACGGGTCACACCGGTCGCCCGCCCGAGAGTTTTCAAAAAGGAAAACGCTACTGGATTTGATCTTACGATCTGGCTCTATTGAAACATCGAAAGCGCGAAATGTAAATAACCTTGGTTATAACCGCTTTCAAATACGTCATGAAAAACCGCCCGGGTTGTTAGATCACGCGGGCGACCTTATTATTTAATCGTTTGGACACCGAAACGATCACAGCGTATATCAGCATCGGCTCAAACCTCGGCGACCGGGCGGGCAATCTCTTGCTGGCTGTCCGCGGTCTCATGGAAGCGAGCTTCGCCGTTACTAAACTTTCGGGCATCTACGAGACCGAACCGGTCGAGATCGAGAGCGACACCAACTTCTTGAACATGGTCGCCGAACTTCACTGCGAGAGCATCACACCCTCG
>JAICPV010000166.1 GCA_025929655.1 Pyrinomonadaceae bacterium | reverse complement strand
GTGCGATACCGGCCAGGGAGGTTGATTCCAGTTCGGCCCACCGCAGCATATGGAATTTGTGTGTTTTAAGAGCAAACTCGTTACCCTGGATCAAAGCTCTCAACCGAGGAGAGTCCGGATGAATGTTACGGATCTCGCTCGCAACTACCTTTCTATATTCCGTGCACATCTCAAACACCTCACGATGCCCCTGTGGGATCTTTCAAACACCATTGCGGCTTCGGATTTTGTTTTGATATTGCGGATCGCGGCAGCATTCGATTCCAGCGTCAGTTTTCGTGTAGGTACATCACTTATTCGGGCGAAGGCTGTTTTAAGGTTCGCGTCCAATTGTTTGCGGTCCGCGATGTGACGTTCCCGAAAGTCGCGAAGGACCAATTCTCGCACCACGACCCCCGCGACGAGTACACCGCTGGCAACCAGGCCGCCAACAACAAACTCCGGCTCGGTGCCGTCGTCGTGCAAAATGCCTATCACAAAAAAGAAGCTTGCTGCAGAAAAACCCGCCACCAGAAAATAAAAACTAGAAGCAGGCAGCCAAAATGGCTTACGCGTCGACTTTCTGTTGTTGAACTTTCGAGGATGCCGCATGGTAAGCGGGACGAACAAGGTTACTTTACATTCGGGCAATTTTAGTTGCAATCAAAAAAACGGGCGCGCGAATACGCATCGAATGCTGCTTCTGCTAGTATTTTCGATGTGACCAAAAAGTCGGCCAAAAAACCGAAACGGCCCGTTTTCGATGCGATCCGAAAACCCACGGCGCCCAGCTCGCAAAAGATCGGAGCAGACCGTCCGGAAGAACGCGCGCACCCGGCTTTGAGAAAGGTCAAGCACAAGAATAAGCGCGATCCGCGATCGAACGACGATGTTCAATAAAAACAATTCACGTCCGAACAATGAAAGGCCGGCCACTGTTTGGGCGAGGCCCGAAATGAAGGTGACATTCCGAGCCGAGATCATGCCCGGAAAAAGCCGGGACGAGCGCACTTTTCGGATACGCGAAGTTTTACAAAACGGCCGCGTCACCTTGTATGAATTCCCCGACGAACATCGCGAAGGTGAATTCGAACCGCTCAATTTCAAACGAAATCTCGCTCGCTAACCAAACCTGTACTCGCGCCCGACATCCAACACTCTTAGACGATCGTCGACGATACTTTTCAGTTGGTCCAGAATGACATCCCGATAAGCCGGCTTTAAGTTGGTAACGTAGATCGCTCCAATGTCTGCAGTGATTTTCTTTAGCTCCGAGCCGAGCTTCCGGGGTGTCAAATGATGAGAGATGGAAGCGAGGTCCTCAAACTCGTTCGGAAACGCGCATTCGATCAGCAATGCATCAATCGGTCCGGATTTATTTATGGCATTCCAAAGTTCAGCTGACTCGGCGGTGTCGCCAGTGAATACCACTTTCGCCGAATCGGTTTGGATTAGAAACCCATTTGATGGGACCTTGTGATTTACAGGCATGGCCGTAATTCGCAGGCCTCGAATTTCGAATTGATCATCGTTCGGGAACTGATAGTATTGGATCACCGGACCGAACTCGTTTTGCAGCTCAGAGAAACGGGGATATACCTGCCAATTGAAAATGTGAGTTTCTAATACATCGATGACTTCCTTTGTTGCATGGACACGCACGGGTTCAGTGAGAACAGGAAACAGATCGTCAATGAAAAGCGGCAATCCCGCAATATGGTCCAGATGCGCATGAGTAAGAACAACATCTCTTATCGCCTCGCGCTCGTGTTCATTGACGCCGCTGGCAAGACTGCCGGCATCGAACGCGACAGATCCATTGACGACGTAACAGGAAAAGTGCTGCATTTTGGACGCCGAGCCGTCGCTGGCAAACGAACTTGGTAGCAGCCGGATCGTCAACATTGCTTGCTTTTCATCATCTTTCGGTCACTGATCGGTCAGCCTGAGGGACCTCGGTCACCTCGGCTATATGAAACTTTATCGCAACTGTGAGGCCGTGTGCGCATCGCTTTCGAGAGCCTGAGGTCGCCTCTATCGCTCCACACTGATCGCTTACCGCACAGCGGTCGATGAAACCGAGAACGGCAGCAGGGCCGGGATCGTCGCCGGCGCGTGCCAGAACTACGGATCCGAATGTAAATCATTTGTCTCGGGTTTCATGACCTAGGATAGCAATCGATTCTAGAATTCGCCAAATATACCGACGTAAAACGGCAATGGTGTTCAATCGAAAAGACGGCCGAAACGGCCGTCTTTTTGGATCGATCTGATTTTATTGATTACGACTCGCTTGTCCGCGGACCACCGAAAAGTTGTTCGATGGCGACTCGTGCTTCATTGCGTTTGCGGTCTTGAAGGTCCGCGATCCAACCTGAGACGTTGTTGACCATTTCACGTGCGGCCCGCCGCTTTACACGGCTGTCATTCTGAGGTGCGGCCTCCCGTTTTGCCCTGACTCCCTTTTTAATTACCTTGATCTTCTTCATTTTCGATGTCCACGATCAACCGGATCTTCTTTTTACGTCTCGTTTTGTTTCACCGACGTCTTCCGCATTGATTGTCAGCAATTGACGTGCCAAGCCACGGTATTTTGCTGCGATCAACTCTTTTCCGGGTAAAATTGGAACAATTTGCGTCTATAAGCCAAAAAGCGGAACATATCCAGGACTAATGAAGTTAACGAAAATGCGAACCGATTTGTTCCATTTCGGCGTACTGGCGAAAGATGGACCTCATTAATGCAGTCATAATTTACTTTGCGTTCGGCGTGCCGTTCGGCATCCTCTCCGTTTATTTGCGCTCTTCGCATCTCGAGACATTGGATATCTTTCGCGTTATTTACCACCTTGCGTTCTGGCCCGCGTTTTTGATCGTCCGTTCCGCCGGGACGGTCAATAGTTTTTTTCGGACTCAGGTTGAGCCGCGCGATATCCGATTTGCGAAGGACGGTTTCGAATCTGCCGCCGGCAGACGCCTTCGACGCCGTATCAGGTCTGAACAGGACATTTTGACCGGCCTGATCACAGCGCATTGTAATGCCGGCGCAGCCACTGAACTCAGTTTGCCGTTCGAAGCTTGCATAGATCATCCGAATCCGAAACTTGCAGCCAAGTGTTTTCATCGCCGGAATATCGAAAAGCTTGAAAGATATCTCTCGGAAGCTGAAAACGATCTTTCAAAGAGCTTAGAAGAACTTCGTCGTGTTGAACTGGCAAATGAGCAACGGCAAGAGAAGGTACGTGTCGAGCACTCCGCCGGCGATATATGCTAAGCTGAAATCGCTTTCACAAACTCCAAAGAACATAAATAAAGAATCATGTTAGCGAGCATCTTTTTGCCCTTGGTACTGTTGTTTCAGGCCCCAACAACCGCACAACCGCGTCCGACTGAAACCCCGCGGCCGCCAGCCGTTGCGCAACCGGAAGAACCTCCTGTCATTTCAAAACGATCTATCCGGGTCGGAAGCCGTCAATTGAACTACACGACAACGACCGGTTTCATGCCGATCAAGAATGCCGTTTCCGGGGAAACCGAAGCGCGCATCTTTTATATGGCATACACGCTGGACAACCCGCCCGCTAACCGGCCGCTCATGTTCTCATTTAACGGCGGGCCGGGCTCCGCGAGCGTTTGGCTGCACCTTGGCGCCTTAGGACCGCGCCGCGTTAAGATGCTTGACGACGGCCTGATGCCTCCCCCGCCATATCAGATGGAGGATAACCTGGAGACCTGGCTGACCGAGACCGATATGGTGTTCATCGATCCGGTCGGTACCGGTTATTCCAGAGCAGTCCGTCCCGACCTTGCAAGCAAGTTCTTCGGTGTCAACGGCGATATTGAGTCCGTAGGCGAAATGATCCGGATGTATCTAGGCAGAAACGATCGCTGGATGTCGCCGCTTTTCCTTGTCGGTGAAAGCTATGGGACAACACGGGCTGCGGGACTTTCGAACTGGCTGTTCGATCACGGCATTGCCTTGAACGGCATTGCTCTCGTCTCGACCGTGATGAATTTCCAGACGATCCGGTTCGCGGATAACAACGATCTGCCGCTTGTGCTGATGCTCCCGAGCTACACAACGACCGCTTGGTATCACAAGAAGCTTCCGGCATCGATGCTGTCGAAATCGGTAGCGCAGGTCGCCGAAGAAAGTAGGCAGTTTGCCGCGAACGAGTACCTGCCCGCGATGTTGAAGATCGACAGCCTTAGCGCCGCCGAACGAAACTCGCTTTTGGACAAGATGAGTTCATTGACCGGCCTTAGCAAGACCTTCATCGAGCAGAACAACTTCCGCGTCGAGCTTGGCGAGTTCAATAAGGAGCTTCTCCGCAGCGAGCGCCGGACCACAGGGCGGCTAGACAGCCGTTTCAAGGGCATCGACCGCGATGCCGCAAGCGATAACCCTGATACCGATCCGTCGATGAACGCGATCCGCCCGCCTTACACCTCGGCATTCAACACCTACGTCAGAAGCGAGCTAGGATTCAAATCCGACGTCGAGTACTACATCCTCGGCGGCGGCATCACCGGGCCCTGGAATTACAACGTCACGAACCAATACGCCGACACCAGCATTCCGCTGAAGAACGCGATGGCGAAGAACCCATATATGAAGATCTTCGTCGCACAGGGCTACTACGACATGGCGACGCCCTTCTACGCCGCCGAATACACGTTCTCAGCGATGAATCTCGACCCGACGCTTCGCAGGAACATCAATTTCGAGTACTACGAGGCCGGACACATGATGTACATCGAGAAAACTTCCCTGGCCAAGCTAAAGCGTGACGCTGCGGCGTTTATTCAGCGTTCAGTAACACGTTAAAAACCTTTCATTAACAGTTTGTCCCACGGGTGTCCGTGCTGTGTCCTGTGCATGTCCGCACCTTGTCCGTGAGCGAACGCGACATGCAAGTTATTCTAACTATTGGAATTACCGCGATTTCGAACATCAAGCTCGGCATTTTCGCGAAAAAGTTTTTTCGTCGTCTTTGTAACTTGATTTTTTTCAAAGATCCATGCCTTCCAGGCGTGAAACAGTGTATCATATGTCGCACACACTAGGAATACTTTTTTGAACGTTTCGAAAACGATGAATGTTTGATCACTTTCTAAACAACGAACACGGTTTTGGATCAATCCGATTTACGTACAGGGCAGCGAACTGAAATGCGACGTAAACTAACCTGGCATTCACCTTTTCGAGCTTGTCGCTGGGCGAATGTATGATCTCTGCCCATTTACTCGAAAGGCCGTGGAAAGTGATCGCGGGAATTCCCGCGTCAAGAAACGGCGAAGAATCGGCATCCGCTGTCCCGGCGAGCGATGCCTGGCTAAATGGCATTTTCACCTCCTCCGCCAGCTCCTTCGCGAATTTGGTCATCTTTGTGTTAGAAGTGTTCGAAAGAACCTGCGGAAATTGAAGGCCGAAGCAGTCCAGGTTAACCATAGAGCAGTATTGAGGCCTGTTCTCTTTAGCAATGCCCTTTACCATTTCGCGGGAACCGATCAAGCCCTCTTCTTCACGGCCGAAGGCCGCAAAAACCAATGTCTTTTCAGTTTCGACCGCTGAGAATGCCGCATAAATGTTCGCGAGCACGACGATGCCGGTCCAGTTATCGATCGCACCGCAGCCCTCTGGGACCTTGTCATAATGGGCGCCGATCACGACAATCTCTGAGGTTTTGCCCTGCTTCGTGACTACAATGTTCTCCACCTTCTTTGTGCCGGAGATCACAATGTCGTCCGGCTTTGCGCCTTTGGAGATGAAGAGTTGCTTGACCGATTCACCACGCTCCTTATCTTTGCAAACCACGCGGGCGAGATCGTCTTTGATCGACTGCTCGGTAACCGTGGGCGGCTCCGATTGGGCGAAAGCGGCCGTCACAAAAGCAAGAATGGAAACTGTGAATAGTTTTTGAATCATGATCG
>JAICPV010000477.1 GCA_025929655.1 Pyrinomonadaceae bacterium | reverse complement strand
TCGCAGGTTGCCGTAACCGAAAGGCAGGGCCTGATGGATTCGTATGGGTTAATGTCGCTTACGCGAGACCAGCTTGAACTTTTCGTTGTTCGCCGATATATCGACCAGGCGACGCGGAACCGGCTGCAAAAATTGATCGAACTTCGCAAACAGATCCATTCAACGGGCGAGAAACTGGAAGCATTGAATCAGGAAGACGAACGCATCGCAGCCGACCAGAAGCGGATTCGCGAAAATATCGAATCGCTAACAAAAACTGCCGAAGCGAAGCCGCTTATCGAGCGATATATTGCGAAAGCAAACGAACAGGAATCGCGCCTGGAACAGATCGAAAAAGAAAGAAAGTCGCTGCTGCTTGAAAAGGATCGGGTCGAGCGCGAGCTTGCGATCGAGATCAAGAATTTTGAGTTGAAATAAAAAAAGGCGGGACGGCCCGCCTTAATTTCTAATAGAAAACAGCTTTTAACTTAGCCCTTCGTATAAACGCTCTTATTCGAGCCGCGGGGACTTTCCTTAGTGACCGTCAAGGTCTTGCCGTCGGCGCTGAGTTCATAGGTTGCGGTCTGCTTCATCTCACCATTGGGTGTAGGGAACGTGGAGATGATAACGACCTTGTTGCCGATCTGTTCCGACTTGATCTTGGTTGTCACCGTGCCGTTCGGCGTTTGTCTGTCGTGGCTGACTTCCTTTCCGTCCAGCGTGTAGGACTGTTCCATCGGTCCCGGTGCGACGGCGCGTCTGGTTTCGGCACCGCCTCCCGGGCCATCAGTCGCGGGCGGAGCGTTGCGCTCCATGTGGGTCAAGACCTTAAAGGACGTACCTTCCTGCCTGATCGTCATCGTTCCCGATTTGATCGAAGCGGCGGCCTGGCCAAGTTCCGATTTCGCGATGTCGAGAGTCCATTTACCCGAAAATTCCGAGGCCTTCTGTGCATTAGCTGCGATGACTGCCATGCAGAAGACGAGCGTGAAAAATAGTGCTTTGCGCATAGTGTTCTCCTGGTTTTAGATTTCTTACGCTGTATAAGACGAAAACTGACTAGATTTAGTTTTTATTCATTTGTAAAGAAATGTAAGTTTCACGCCGCCTCTGCGGTATTCAGCTTGCTGTGCTTGTATCCGTACAGGAAATAGACGACAAATCCTGCGAGCAGCCAGATCAGGAACCTGATCCAGTTCATTATCCCAAGCTCCGTCATCAGATAAGTGCAGCACATTACTCCGAGAACGGGGATCAAGGAGAGGTTCCTCAATAAGCAAAGCATCGTCATCACCAACGAAAATATGGCGAAAACTATATACGGAATCTTATGGCTGAAGGTCCAAAACGCCGTTTCGCCCGGCTCGGTCGGCGTCATGTCCGTGAAAAAACTCAGTGCCGCATCACCGTTGTAATAGAAGACCGCGCCGACGATCAGCGCGAATAGCACCGGGACGATGAATCGCGATGGAATAAAGGGAACAAACCTCTTTTGGCCGGCGAATTCCTTATCTTTTACCAACACGCCGGCGCACACGATCGTGAATGCAAAGAGCGTCCCGATCACAGCGAGGTCCGTCACCTCGGAAAGGTTCATGAACAGCGCCGGTATTGCAACCATAAATCCCGTGAGGATCGTCGAAAACCACGGCGTTCGAAACCGCGGATGTATCGACGAAAAGATCTTCGGCAAAAGCCCATCGCGGCTCATCGCCATCCAAAGCCGCGGCTGGCCAAGCTGGAAAACCAAGAGCACCGTCGCGATGGCTATGATCGCACCTACCGCCACGATCCCTGATATCCAGGGTATGTTTACTCCCTGCGGCCCGAAAACGAACGCCAGAGGGTCGCCCACGCCCTCAAAATTTACGTACTTCACCATACCGGTGAGCACCAGCGCGATCGTCACGTAGAGGACGGTACAGATAGCGAGCGAGTAGATCATCCCGCGCGGGAGCGTCTTGTACGGATCTTTGCATTCCTCAGCGGTGGTCGACAGTGCGTCAAAACCAATGTACGCGAAAAAGACTGCGGCGACGCCCGTCATCATTCCGCCGAAACCGTTTGGGAAAAACGGTACCCAATTTTCGGTTTTCACAAAGAATGCGCCCACGACGATAACGAGGAGAATGATCGAAAGCTTGAGTGCGACCATTATGTTCGACGCCCGTTTCGATTCGCGAATTCCGATGTAAACCAAAGCCGTAATTAATACGACGATCCCCAACGCGGGCAGGTCGAGTATGACCGGTAATCCCCCGATTTGCGGCGCGCCGGTCCAGGCGGCGTACGCCTCAACCATCGTTGGTGAGAGGCCGTCGGACAGCGTTCTAAGCTGGTCGGCGCTCATTCGACCCAGCGCATCAAGCGTGTGCCCTTGCGCGAGCAAACCTTCAACGACCTCGCGATCCGCGGCGAACCCGCGGGAAGCACTGAGGTAGTCCATCGTGTAATTTGCGGGTATGTCGATGCCGTTCGTCTTCAAAAGCCGCGTGAAATA
>JAICPV010000094.1 GCA_025929655.1 Pyrinomonadaceae bacterium | reverse complement strand
CGATTCGTCCAAGTCGCGAAGCATTACCTCGCCGATATTGGGAATGTCGCGCGTGATCTCTTCAGGGCCGAGCTTCGTGTCGCGCGCCTCGATCTCCAGCTCCTCGATGTGGATCGACGTGTAATAGTCGTCCTTGACGAGCCGCTCTGAAACCAGGATCGCGTCCTCGAAGTTGTACCCACGCCAGGGCATGAATGCCACAAGCACGTTTCGGCCGAGAGCCAACTCGCCGCGATCGGTACACGGCCCGTCGGCGATGACTTGACCCTTCTTGACCTGCTCGCCTACCTGAATGATCGGACGCTGATTGATGCAGGTGTTCTGGTTCGAACGCTTAAATTTTACAAGCGAATAAATATCGGCGGTCACCTCGCGCGAGATCGTACCGTCGACCTGATGATCGGCTTTCACGATGATGCGTTCGCTGTCGACGTAATCGACGACACCGTCACGTTTCGCGATGACAACGGCTCCGGAGTCGCGAGCAGCGATCTTCTCCATGCCGGTGCCGACGTACGGCGATTCGGCTCGAAGAAGCGGAACCGATTGTCGCTGCATGTTGGAGCCCATCAACGCACGGTTCGCGTCGTCGTTCTCGAGAAACGGAATTAGTGAAGCCGCGACCGAAACGAGCTGTTTCGGCGATACGTCCATGTACTCGATCTCGTTGCGGTCGGCCGTCGTAAATTCACCTTTGCGTCGTGCGGCGTTTTTGGGGTTTACGAGGTTTCCCTTTTCGTCGAGCTCGATGTTCGCCTGCCCGATGACGTAACGGTCTTCCTCCCAAGCGGTTAGATAGAAAGGAAACGGTTCGAATTCGGCCTGCTTACCGCCTTCCTTAGCAACCTTTTTGTTTGCTTTCTCGACCTCTTCCAGAGGTGCGTGCTCGCGCGGCTTGAACTTCGTATCGCCGCCGTTGTGCACCTTCACATACTCGATGACGCGGCCGTCGATCACCTTTCGATAAGGCGACTCGATAAAGCCGAACTCATTGATGCGTGCGAAACACGACAGCGATGAGATCAGACCGATGTTCGGGCCTTCCGGTGTCTCGATGGGGCAGATGCGGCCGTAGTGAGTCGGGTGCACGTCGCGGACCTCGAATCCGGCGCGTTCGCGCGACAAGCCACCAGGCCCGAGGGCCGATAACCGGCGTTTGTGCGTGATCTCGGACAGCGGATTCGTCTGGTCCATGAATTGCGAAAGCTGGGAAGAACCGAAGAACTCGCGAACGGCCGCCGTCACTGGTTTGGCGTTGACGAGATCGCGCGGCATTGTAGTGAACATGTCCTGTTGTATGGACATCTTCTCTTTGATCGCCCGCTCCATTCGCTCAAGTCCGATACGGAACTGGTTTTCGAGCAGCTCGCCCACGGCGCGGACGCGCCGGTTGCCAAGGTGGTCGATGTCGTCCTGCATGTAATGCTCACTGTCCCGCTTCATTCTGAGGAGATAATTCACCACCTCGATAAAATCCGTCGGTGCAAGAAGCGGATCATCAATGCGGTCCTTTTCGGGACGGCCCATCTTGATATTGAATTTCAGACGGCCCACACGCGAGAGATCGAACCTGCGCGTATCGAAAAACATTCCTTCAAGAAGGTGGTAAGCGGTCGGCACCGTCGGCGGATCGCCCGGGCGCATCTTTCGATATATCTCTAGTAATGCGTCGACCGGCTTCGAGATCGCGTCCTTTTTCAAAGTGTTGGAAATGATCTCGCCGATAATGTCGTTCTTCGGGAAAAAGATCTCGAAGGACTCGACTCCTTCCTCAATGATCTGCTGCAGTTTTCCGGCGGTAAGCTCTGTGTTCGACTCGATGATCACCTCGCCGGTCTCGTAGTTGATGATGTCCGACAGCGAGAATGCTCCTTCGAAGTCATTCATCGAGACCTGGACGCGTTCCCTCTTCATGCGGCGAAGATCGCTCAATGCCAGCTTTGTGATCTTTTTACCGCGCCGGGCGACGTCTTCCTTTTTGTCCTTGATATCCTCTTCGGCTTTCATTCCGACGAGGTTGGAATCGCCTTCGGGCTTGATCTTGACGAACAAGGCACCTTTCTCGACAACTACGGTGTCCACGGCGTAGAACAGCTTCAAGATCTCAGAATCAGGGAATTCCGCATTCTTGACCACTTCCTCGAGGATGTTGTCCGACACGGTCTTCATGTCGATCTGCGGCGAAAGCCACAGCCCGAGTGCGCGAAGGAAGATCGTCGCGAGGATCTTGCGCTTTCCGAGACGCGCGTGCAGCAGGCCCTTTTGATCGAACTCGAATTCGACCCAGGACCCGCGGTAGGGAATGATCTTCGCGAGATACTCGTCGCGGTCACCTTTGAAAAACACGCCCGGCGAGCGGTGAAGCTGCGAAACGATGACGCGTTCGGTCCCGTTTATGATGAACGTTCCGTTGTCGGTCATCAGCGGAATCTCGCCGAAGAAAACATCCTCTTCCTTAATATCGCGTATCGTCGACGTGCCAGTGTCCGCGTCCTTGTCAAAAACGGTCAGACGGATACGCACCTTCAGCGGGACGCTGAATGACATTCCGCGCTCCTGACACTCCTGCTGGTCGTGCTTGTGCTTCAGGCCAACCGGCTCACCGCAGTTGTTGCAAAGATTCGGCCGTACCGAGTTGAACGTGCCGCAGTTGTTGCACAGCACCTCTGCCGGATTGAATGGATCGACCTTTATTTTCGCACTGCAATTCTTACAATTTGCCCGCAGATGCTCGAGGCCTTCGAGATTTCCGCATTTGCACTGCCAGTTGCCGATCTGATATTCGACGTATTCGAGGGTCGCGGTCTCTCGAAAATCCGAGACCGGAAAGATCGACGAAAAAACGGACTGCAAACCGATGAAGTCGCGCTCCTCCGGGATGAGGTCCATCTGCAGGAATCGGTTATACGATTCGCGTTGCACCTCGATCAGGTTCGGTATCTGGGCCGTGGTGTAGATCTTCGAGAAATCAACGCGTTCCGGTGATTGGCTCGTCCGGCGGCCAAGTCCGTTTGAAGAACTCTGTAGCGGGTTGTTGATCATATTCTTAAAAATGGCTTGTAGAAAAAACTGTTGCTTTATCCGACGTTTGCTGTTAGCATTTCCCCGAATTGCGTCGCGGCGCCAAAATTCGGAAGAAAAGACAGCAAAGGCGGTCATGGGCAGAGTTTACCCATACCGCTTTTTTAGCAGCTAAATGCTGTAACTCAGATTTTCTGAGCGTGCCGAAAAGGGACACTTACTCTCCACTGATCTTAGGGAAAAGCACGGCTAATCCGTTCGAAACAAACGAATTAGAGGATTTTACATCTTACCTGCCTACTTCTCGGAAAGACACCTTTTCCCTTACGCCTGTCGCCTAGTGTAACAACCGGTGTTACGGAATGCAAATTGCGTGGGGGCGATTTCCAAAAAAGCCCCCACTATCTCCGCTATTTGACCTCGACGGTTGCTCCCGCTTCGGTCAATTTGGTTTTGATCTCTTCGGCCTCGTCCTTTGACACGCCTTCCTTCAGCGCTTTCGGTGCACCGTCGACCAGATCTTTCGCTTCTTTCAAGCCCAAGCCTGCGACGACTTCACGAACGACCTTGATGACCGCGATCTTGTTTCCGCCTGCGGCCTGAAGGATCACGTCGAACGAATCTTTTTCTTCGGCCGCGGCAGCTCCTGCGCCGTCACCGGCCCCGGCACCTGCCGCCATCATCATCGGAGCCGCAGCGGCTGCGGCTGATACGCCGAAAACCTCTTCGAGTTCCTTGACCAATTCCGATGCTTCGAGAAGCGTCATTCCTTTCAAATACTCAACTACGTCGTCTTTTGTGACTGCCATGATTTTTCTATATCTCCTATTTAGGGTTCTCAGTTATTCAATCGCGGGTTAAATTGTGACCCGCGCCTTTCGCCTCGCCGCTAGAACCCAGGGACTTGTAAAGAACGGGTTGCATCACCTTTCTCTTCCGCGTCCGAAGCCTTTGTGACCTGACAAATCACTTTGGCTCGTTTTACCTTGAGCACGGCCTTAAAGTCTCCGATAGATCCGAGACAATTTCGTTTGTTATTCCGTCTTTTCCTCAGCAGGAATCTCTAAAATATTTTCCGCCTGATCGTCCGGTGCCTGAGCTTGTTCTCGGGGCTCAGCGGCGGTCTCCGCCGCATCGTCCGGAGCCGCGCTTGCGGCCTCTTCCTGATTCTCCGTCGGTGTCTCCACCGCAGCCTCCGGGCTTTCCTTTGATGTGTCCGCTGATTCAGCATTGGACGCGTCGGCGGAAGGCTCGGCGACCGAATCCGTTTCGGACGCCGACGCTTTTACGTTATTGGAACCTGTATCGCGTCCTTCCTGATCACCGATCTGCTTGATCACGACTGCAAGGTTGCGAGGAACGGCGTTTATTACGGTTACGATCCGCTGGGCCTGCGCGTTGATGACGAACAACAGCTTAGAGATCAGTTCTTCCTTCGAAGGCAGGTTCGCAATGACATTCAACTGTGTAAAATCAACGAGTGACCCGTCGACAACACCGGTTTTGAATGTGTAAATATCGGCGTTGTCCTTCATGAACTTCGAAACCGCTTTGGATAGAACGACAGGGTCGTTCTCGGTCCACGCGATCGCCGTCACGCCTCTGAAATGCTCTGACGCCTGCTCAAAATCCGTTCCTTTCACGGCGATGCGCGCCAAGGTGTTTTTCACAACCTGATACTCGGCACCCGCTTCGCGCACTGCATTGCGGAATTCCTGATCCTTCGTCACCGAAAGCCCTTTGAAGCTCATCACCATCGCGGATTTGGAATTCGCAAGCGACGCTGTGAGGGCGTTTAAATCATTTTGCTTTGTTTCTCTCGTTTTCATTGCTCTATTCCCCCACTCCTTACATGTAAGCCAATTCATCGAGCAAAACGCCCGGGCTCATCGTAGCCGCAAGATTGATCTTTTTAAGATATCGGCCCTTCGCGGTGGTCGGCTTCGCCTTCATAACCGCGTTTATCAGCACTCGAGTGTTTTCAGCAAGCTTCGCGTCGTCGAATGATACCTTGCCGACCGGCGAGTGAATTACGCCCGTCTTATCGACGCGATATTCCACCTTACCGGCCTTGGTTTCCTGGATGGCCGTTTTCACGTCCATCGTCACTGTTCCTGTTTTGGGATTCGGCATCAGGCCTCGAGGACCGAGGACCTTGCCAAGCTGGCCGACCTTGCCCATCATATCGGGGGTCGCGATCAGGGCATCAAACTCCATCCAGCCGCCTTTGATGCGTTCGACGATATCGTCGCCGCCGGCTTCGTCGGCACCTGCTTCCTGCGCCTCGCGGATCTTGTCGCCTTGTGCAATGACAACGACCTTTTTGGCCGCTCCGCCAAGTCCATGCGGCAGCACGATCGTGCCGCGGACAAGCTGGTCCGCCTTTCGCGGGTCAACGCCAAGCCACATCGTAAGCTCGACCGTCTCGTCGAACTTCGCAAAGGCTATTTCTTTCAATTTAGCGACCGCTTCGTCGAGCGTATGCCGCTTTCCCGGCTCTACCTTTTCCAGGGCGGCCAGGTACTTCTTTCCTCGTTTCATTTTGCCTCCAGGTGTTAACGAACGACTTCGTCGTTCTCCCTAGCGAAAAGCTAAAAACTATTAACTAAAAGTCATTTATTTTTAGTTTTTCGCTTTTAGTTTTTACTTATCCCTCGATCGTCAAACCCATGCTTCGCGCCGTTCCCTCGATCGTCCGCATTGCGGATTCGAGGTTCGTCGTGTTCAGATCGGGCATTTTCTTTTTCGCGATCTCTTCGATCTTTGCCCGCGAGATCTTGCCGACTTTTTCCTTGTTCGGCTTGCCGCTCCCTTTCGGAATTCCGGCAGCTTTTCTCAGCAGGTCGCCTGCTGGCGGCGTTTTCGTTTCAAACGAAAACGAGCGGTCTGCGTAAACCGTGATCACGACCGGAATTTTCATGTCCGGATCGTCGTTCTGCGTTTTGGCGTTGAATGCCTTGCAGAACTCCATGATATTTACGCCGTGCTGACCCAGTGCGGGGCCGATCGGCGGTGCCGGATTCGCCTTGCCCGCTGGAATCTGTAATTTGATGTATCCTTCTATCTTCTTTGCCATCTTCTTTTGGAACGCACGCGGCTCGCGTGCATTTGCCCGGTTGGGGCGTAAAAATTATTCGCACTCATTGCAGGCGAGCCGCCTGCGGTCCTAACTAATCCTCTTCCGCGAACGTCACTTTTTCGACCTCAAGGAAGCTCAATTCATACGGCGTCGAGCGACCGAAAATGGTGATCGACACCTTCAATGTATTTTTGTCCTCGTTAACTTCCTCGACCTTGCCGGTGAAGGACGCGAACGGACCAGATTTGATGCGAACAACCTCGCCGACCTCATAAGAAAATTTCGGTTTCGGTTTTTCGGTCGTGACCTCTATATTCCGGTCGATCTGGTCGACCTCTTCCTGGGAAAGAGGCGTTGGCTGTTTTCCGCCAAGAAAGCCGGTCACCTTCGGCGTCGATTTGATCGCATGAAACACGTTATCGGGTATTTTCCCCTTCTCGTCGCACTCTATCTCGACGAGCACGTAACCGGGATAAAACATACGTTCAGAAACGTAGTCCTTATCGCCACGGCGTTCGACAACCTTCTCTTTGGGAAGTTTCACTTCCGTGATCAGCCCGTCAAGTTCAAGATCGCGGATCCGCGCGTTCAGGCTCTCGACGACCTTGTTTTCGTGCCCGGAATACGTGTGGATAAAATACCACTGCCTCATGTTCAAATATCCTTAACTAAACGCCTGCGATCTTGTTTACCAGCCATGTAAGGGCCTCGAGCACGTACGTCCAGCCCTTATCGACCAAATACAAATAGACCGCGAAAAAGATAACGCTGATAATGACGATGATCGTCGTCTTTCGCACTTCATCGCCGCTCGGGAAGGTCGTTCGGCCCAATTCCTCGCGCGTTTTCTGAATGAAATCGCCAATGCCTTCCTTTTTTGTATCTACGGCGTCTGCCATTTTTTTCTAAACTCGACTCTTTCCGGACTCCCGGTTAATTAGTTGGCAGGGGTAGCAGGACTCGAACCCGCACCTAAGGTTTTGGAGACCTCCATGCTAACCATTGACACCATACCCCTGTAATTCAGCGAAAAACTAAAAATGAAAAGTGAAAAATTTCTGAACTTCTCGCTATTCGCTTTTAGCTATTCGCTACTTGTTCTCTTTATGCAGCTGATGCTTGCGGCAGCGGCGACAAAACTTTTTGAACTCCAGCCTGTTTGGCGTGTTCTTTTTGTTCTTCGTAGTTACGTAATTACGCTCTTTGCACTCCGTACACTGCAAAATAATGTTATCTCTCGGCATTACTTTTATTTCCTATTCCGGATTCCAGATTCCAAATTCATTCAAGTTTGGAATCTGGAATTTGGATATTTATCTATTCAACGATATCGCTCACCGTGCCGGCCCCGACTGTGCGGCCGCCCTCGCGGATGGCAAAGCGGAGGCCCTTCTCCATGGCGATCGGGGCGATCAAT
>JAICPV010000002.1 GCA_025929655.1 Pyrinomonadaceae bacterium | reverse complement strand
TGGCGAACGGGAACGCCGGCCATTTTTCCATTCACCAAGTCAGCGGTCGAATCCGCCGCGCGTTCCGTGCAGATATTCGCCCCTTTGAAAAATTAATTAGTCGACTTGGTTATCCGATCCAGGAAGTCGCTGAGAATGATCGCGGCCGCTTCGCTGTCGATGCTGCTGCGCAGATCCTTAGGGCCGTTTTGGGCCCAAAGTTTTTGCCTCGCGGCGTAACTGGTCGCCCGCTCGTCCTGGAGAAAAACCGGCAATTCAAGCGAAAGGCGAAACTTTCGGGCCATTTCGCGGGCATCCACCGACATTGGGCTTTCCGATCCATCGGATTCTAAAGGCAAACCAATAACAAGTGCTTTCGCATCAAATTCGTGCAGAATCGCTTTAACCCGGGAGAGAAGATTCTTCCAGGAAGATCTTTCAAACATTGGCAGCGGACGACAGACGATCCGGTCGTCGTCGCAGACGGCAGCACCGATACGTTTTGTGCCCGGATCGATCGCGATAATTCGGCCGCGGGATGGAATACGGGTCAGATCTTCGATAAGCGGGTTATTGTTCGTTTCTTTTTGTTGCACCTTTAGGCCGCTGTAACGGATAATTTAATAAACGGCGCAGAACCTTCACCGAACGTCTGCGTATCATCACGTGGCGTTTCGATTATAAGAGGTTTTTTATGACATTTCGCGGAAAGCTTTCGGTTCTGGTTATCTCCGGTGTTCTTGCCGTTTACGCCGTCGTCGGCGGAATGCTTAGCCCGTGGACGCGTGCACAGCAGCCGATAAACGATTCAACGGCACAGATCCGGATTTTCGAATCAGTTCTTCAGCATATTCAGAACGATTACGTTGACGAGCCGAACCTTGAAAAGGTCCGCAACGGTGCTCTTCGAGGACTTGTAGGCGGGCTGGATCCTTATTCCTCATATCTCACCTCCGATCAAGTTAAGGATTTCAACGCGAATAAAGGAAACGGTAAGGTTGGTATCGGAGCGGAATTTTCGCAGGTTTCGCTGTATCTTTATGTCGTCTCGGTCATGAAAGGTTCGAATGCCGAGAAGGCGGGCCTCAAAGCCGGGGACGTGGTGGAATACATCGAGAACAAGGCTTCGCGCGATATCTCGCTTTACGACGCAAAACAACTAATTAGTGGTGATCCGGGAACTGCCGTGAATCTGAGGGTGCTTCGTGCCGGCGAAAAGCCGCAGATGATCAAAGTGATCCGCGGGAATCCAAAAGCACCCGCCGTCGAAGGAAAAATGGAAACCGGGAAGACCGGAGTTGTCAAAGTCTATAGCCTCGAAACCGGCGAATCCAACAATATTCGGACGCAAGTGCAGAATCTCGTGAAACAGGGCGCGAATAAGATCGTGCTCGACCTTCGCGGTGTAGCAACCGGAACGCTCGAAGAGGGTGTCGCAACTGCGAACCTTTTCATTCGGAACGGTGATCTCGCAAAGATCGTGGGCAAAGACAGCACCGTGAAAAAGACTTTTGCCGCCGACCCGTCAAAGACGATCTTCGACGGAAAGCTGGCGGTTTTGATCGATCTAGGAACCGCCGGTGCGGGCGAAGCGGTAGGCGCAGCGGTCCTGGACAAGAAACGCGGTGAGGTTGTGGGCGAAAGAAGTTTCGGAGCTGGTTCGGAACAGCAGCTTTTCACGCTGCGGGCGGGTGACGGGCTTTTGCTGACGACTTCGAAATGGGCATCGCCGTCCGGCGTTCCTTTTCTTGGCGAAGAGCGTAATTCGACCGGAATCAAGCCGTCCGTAGAAGTGAAGCGGCCGGAGACGCCTGAGCCGATCGAGGTCGATCAATTGATCGACCAGCAGGACGAGCAAAATCAGGATCCGCAGGCCACGCCCACGCCGGAGAAACCCAAATCCGGTGCGAAGCCGGCTGAAGACATACAGCTTAAGAAGGCGATCGAGATCCTGCAGGATAAAGCGCAGGCCGCTAAGGCTAACTAAATGTACATTATTCGGAATCGAAAAAGCCGCGGCGATTGTGACCGCGGCTATTTCATTTGAGATCTGTTTGACGACACGACGCTGGCTGTTAGAATCTCGTTTGAATGACCGATTTCCGCTACAGCGTGCGTCCGTTGCAGGAGAAGGACCTCAACGAATGGCTTCGTCTGCGAAGGCGACTCTGGGACGCGACGAGCGAAGCGGACCATAAGTCGGAGATGGTCGATATAATCGATCATCCTGATTCGCAATTTGTATTGGTAGCCGAACGCGAGCCCGGGAAATTGATCGGATTCCTGGAAGTAAGCATTAGGCCGTTCGTCGAAGATTGCGAAACTGATCACGTCGGCTATCTTGAAGGTTGGTACGTCGAACCCGAGGTCCGCGGGCGTGGAATTGGGAGGGAATTGGTTCGCATCGCTGAAGAATGGGCGAAAAGCAAAGGCTGCGAAGAGATGGCCTCGGATGCTGAGATCGGCAATGACCTGAGCCTTTCCGCTCACGTTGGCCTGGGATATTCTGAGACATCAAGATTGGTGCATTTGCGAAAGGAATTGTAGTTTAATTCAAATGAGATCGATTTACCGCGGTTCAGTGTTCAGGGGTTCGATTCTGGCTTTTTTGCTCGCAGGTTTCGGTGTGTCGGCCTTTGCTCAGTCCGCTCTTCAGGATCATCCAACGCCGTTGACGCGAAGGGACGTGGAATCGACTATCAAGGCGCGCGATGTGGGCGACGCTCGACTCACCTCTCATTACTATTGGTTCAACGCCGGGCAAGGGGATGTTTTTATTAATTGGACGTCCAGGAATTTTGCCGGCGACGTGGACCTTTTCGTCCAGAATGGCTTGCGCTTGCTTACGAAGATCGTCGTTTACGCGGATTTCGGCGAAGTTGAAACTGGCCGCGTCATTTATCTTCGAAAGCCTGAAAGGCTCTTGCTGCGGGTGCAGGGCAGAACCCCGAATGACGAGGCGGCGATATATCGCCTAAAGTTCGCGGGCAGTTTTATCGCGGCTGCGGCGGACGGAAATGATATTCCGGTGATGCCCACCGTCGGCGAAAGCGTCGCTGGGGCCGTGCGAGTAAATTCCGTAGGCACCATCCTGCCGCCGCTGTCGAAACCTGTAGAAACCAAATCCGCGACGGACAGTTCCACAGTTGACCCACCTGCAGAAAAAGCCGAGGCGGGCAAGTCCGACGTGGAAAAACAAGGGGACGCCAAACGAGGCGCTCTTGAGGAAAAAACCGACGCTCCCAAGTTGGAAGTAATTGTCGACGACCCGACGAAAAAAGAAACCCCAGCTAAAACAACTTCGCGCGAAAGGCCCCCACGCCGAACACGGACGAACAGAAGAGCGCCGGTGAAAACGGCGGCTGCGCAAGCTGCGAAAGAAAGCTCGGATGCGAAATCGAGCGAAAAGGACGCGAATGCAGGCGATGAAACCGAAGCTCAAAAGACGATCAAAGAAAAGGCTCCTGCCGAAAAATCAAAATCGTCCGCAAATGTCGATCCGTTGGCGAATGTGCAATTGGTGATATTGTTCAAAGACGGCAGCAGGATCGAGCGTCCCTTGCCCGAGGTGTTTCGTTTCACTGTTGACCGGGGCGTTCTCACGGTAGTCGCAAAGGACGGCCGAGTAGGCAAATATCAAATGGTCGATGTCGCAAAGGTGACGATCGAATAGATCAGCACTTTTAAGGCCGTGCCCGCTTGAACCAAACGTGCTGCCGCTCGGTTTTGATTCCTTCCTTGACAGTTCGGATACCCTGTTGATTTGTGTAGTATAGATCGAATTCAATTGACGGGCGCTCCACAATCTCCCAGCCTTCCGCGCCCAGTCTCGAAATTGCTTTCGAAAAAGCAGTTTCAACCGCCCGCTGCTGAACCAGCGTCCGGACGGCCGCGTTGTTTTCTATCCGCTCATCTTGCAGGAATTTCCCGATTACTATTTCCGATCTAACTTCTTCGTTCTGACAACCCGTATTCTGCAGAAAGCAGATGTTCACTGCGGAAGTCACTACGGTAGGCCCGTCAGAGGGATACGGAACGTAGCTGCCGTTGATCACGGCATACTCGAACCGCGTGTTTGAAGCGCGTTGAGCCTCGGCGGGATTGAAGATAGCAAGTACAACGATGCCTGCTGCCATTGTGCAGCCGATCAATATTGCCAATGTTGTTCGTAAACGCATAAACTCACCCTCCAACTAGGCGTAACTGTGAAGTCCAGGTAACAGATAACTGACACCAAGATATGTGAAGATCACTAACAGAAATCCTACGATCGCAAAATAAGCCGAGCTCTTTCCACTCCAACCCCTGGAAATCCGCGAATGCAGGAAACCCGCGTAGGTAAGCCATGCGACCAGGGCACCAGTTTCTTTTGAATCGAATCCCCACGGTCGTCCCCACGATTCGTTTGCCCAGATCGCGCCGGTGATCAGAAGCATCGCGAGCCCGGCGAATGCAAGACAAGCGGTTTTGTACATCAGGTTATCCAGCGATTCCAACCCAGGGAGCCCCTCGCGAAGCTTTTCGGTTCGGAAACTAAAAAGCAGCACAAAGAAAGTACCGGCGAGCCCGGTGATCAGTCCGGCAAATTCGACAGGATTTGCATTCAGGCTCAAATACATTTTCGCCGAATTGGCTTGCAGATACTGCCGACCCATTTGCTCGAATTGCAATTGCGTCAGGGCAGAGAACTCAGCAACAGAAAGATCCTGCCTTTCGGCTATCGCACGTCCGGCAGTGACATATTGAATAGGATCGTCATCGTGTTGTGCCTTTAAGTTCGCGCCTACATCTGCCGCCGAGCGTATGCCGGTGATAAAAAGCGCGATGGCAATGATCTGCGCGACAAATCCAAGTTTCAAAAGAATGTGGCCTGCTCGTTTCGCCGGTTCGCTGTCCTTGAAATGGTAGATCGCGAACGCGATCGCGGTTGCAGCAAGGATCAAAGCGGCAACCGCCAAAGCGTAGCCGACATACGGCAATTCGTACCTAAAAGGCGAGGAAAATGGCTTTCCGCCCGTCTCGTTCGGAACGAAAACCCCGGCCCGATAAACAAATTCCGTTAACACCGAAAATTTGCTGATGGTTGCGATAACCGAAAAGGCGAAAACACTGGCCCATACCGCCATTGATTCAACCTTCGTCCCGGCCTTCAGGAGGTATATCACCGCAACGGCGAAACAAACCAATGCGACTCCGTAGCTCAAACTCGCGACGCCGACGTGTATTGGGCGCCAGTAAGAATCAAGAACGGGCGGAAGATCTATGAACTCGTCCCCTATGAAGCGGGCCAGCGTAAGGATCATTGCCGCAAGCGGCAAGCTGAAGGCGGCGAGCACCTGAAAGTTCCTTTTTCTGGCAAGCAGCAATGTCGAGATGCCGGCGCCGAATGCGAACGCCAAACTCAGATCGTACAAATTGGCGAACGGTACGTATCTAAAGATCCACGGCGTTTCCTCGCTTCCGCCTGCGCGCAGCATCGCGATCTCGCGGTCGTACGCTGCGACCCAACGCACGAGCCAGCTCGAAAGATTGAAAAAGACGCCTGCTACGGCTGTCCAGAGACCGATCTTTCGCGCCATCTCGGACGGGGCATACAAATTCGTCAATTGAAACAGTGCCGCAAACAAATAGGATGCGAGGGCCAGCATCATCAGCGCGCCGTCTGATATGAAGCCGTCCCGCATTTGTATCTTCAGGCCCAGCACCAACACGGAACCGATAACGGCTATCACCGCCGGCATGTATGATTTCCAGGGCTTTCCTACTTCCGATTCGTTTTTCTCTTGTGCCATAAAACCTCTAGGTGCTGGAAGCGGCCCGTTCGCCGCCTATCTCACGAACAAGCTTCGAAAACTTCTGCTCGAAGCCGACATGATTTCTGTTCGCATGGCCGCCTAAAGTAATGACGGTGGTACCGTCGCCCTTCGGCTCGATCAAAGCCCACACGCGTTTATGCGAAAAGAAAAAAACAAATCCAAGAGCGGCGATCAAACCGAAGCCGCCGAAATACCATGCGATGAATGCACCCGCATACGGGTCGTACTTGATCGACAAGATATGCGCAAAGGGCGATTTTTCAAATTCGGCGAGGCGCCATTTATATCCCGCCTTAGGCGCACCTACCGGAATGTTGTCGGCGATATTGCCGGCGAAGGCAAACACCCTCGTCCTTTCGCCGCCGGGCGGCGTAACGTTCAACACTGCAACCGGATTATTGTAATCCCCCGAACGTGTGTCCGGCTTGCCGTCGGAATTGAATGAAAAGTCGGGAAGGAACTCGGCGTACTCAACCTGGGTGCCGTCGACGATCGTCGTGTTTCCGTTTCTTGGAAGCGAGATCTTCTGAATCTCGCCGTTCGTTTGGCTGGTCAGCTCGAGAGTGATGCTTCGCGCGTTTCCTACGGGTATCGTCTGTGCTTGAAAAAAACGGTAGCCGCGATAACTGAACGGACGGTTCATCGAAATATCGGCTTCCGTCGTTCCATATTCCGGATCTTCGATCCGTACCTGCGTGCGCCAGTCAAGCGTATTGGTCGGCTCGATCGAGCCGCGCTGATCAATAAGCTTTTGCTGAATGTCGCTGCAGTGGATCGCGAAGGGAAGTTGAACGTTGAACTTCTCTTTCTTATCCAGTTCGAATTGCAGCATCTGGATCTGGTCGGTCGTGTCGCCCGGCACCATTCGAACGTCCGCGTCAAAACCGGTTTGTAACGCGACAAAATGTCCCAGGAATAACGTCAACAGGGCGACATGCACAATGTACGCGCCCAGCCGGTTCCATTTGCCGCGTTCGCCGAAAACGTAGAGCCGTCCGTGTTTCTCCGAGATGGTCGGCTTGAAACCGTTTTCTTTAAAGCTCTTGCAGATCTCGTCAGCGATCTCTTTGTCGGAACCTGCGCACGTCTCGATCTCGGCGGACTGCTGCTGTGCAATCAGCCACTTCTTCGAGCCCCAGGTTTTCGGTTTCGATATGTAGCTCCAGGCGGAAGGGAATCTGTCGATCGACGCGAGTACGATGTTCAGCGAAAGCACCAACAGGAGAAAATTGAAATACCAGCTGTGATAAATATCGAAAAGGCCGAGACGCGCGTAGACCAGGCGTTCGGCTGGCGTAAGCGATGCGAAATAGGTGTCGAATCCTTGAACGTTTTGCTGGATGATCAGCATTCCGACCATCGAAAGAACAACCAGGACGATAAGGAGCGACACGCCGAAACGCACAGAGCTGATGAAATCTAAAAAACGATTTACGATCGGGGCTGTTTTGCGTTTGGGAATCTCGCTTGTTCCGAGTGTTTGCTCAGCGGCAGACATTACGATTACCTAAAGAATATCGAACGAATTGGGCTTTGTCACCTTAACGCCGTTTAGTGTTTCAACGTGATGATCTTTCGACCGCGACGCAGATCACAAATTGATATTGAAGGACGCCATAGGTATTCTAGAACGTTAACGAACACTTCTCTCGAATGGAATCCGCATCAACAGAAATACAAGAAGTTCGCGTCCTGGGTTTGCGCGAACGTGTCTCTGCATACGTCGAGCTAACCAAGCCGCGCATCGCGTTCATGCTCGTGCTTACTGCGGCGGCCGGTTTTTACGTAGCATCAGCTGGAAAATTCGACTGGGCTTTGTTCGTGAACGCGATGATCGGCATCGGTTTGCTTGCATTCGGCGTCGCCACACTGAATCAGTACCTTGAACGGAAGACAGACATGCTGATGGCGCGTACCGCCGAACGCCCTCTGCCCAGCGGACGCCTGACTCCCAGCGAAGTTTTGGTATTCGGAGTGCTTCAGTGCGGAGTCGCGGAAGTTTACCTCGCGTTCCTGGTCAATCTTCTGACGGCCACTCTGGGCGTCGTAGTGATTCTGGGGTACGTTCTTGTTTATACGCCGCTGAAAACGCGTTCGTCCGCGTCGACCGCGATCGGAGCGATTCCCGGGGCGATGCCGCCGTTAATGGGCTGGACCGCAGCTACTGGCGACATCACGCTCGGTGCGTGGGCCCTTTTCGTGATCCAATTCTTGTGGCAGTTTCCGCATTTTCTAGCGATCGCATGGATGTACCGCGAGCAATACGGGAAAGCCGGAATCTTGATGCTTCCGGTTTTAGAGCCCGAAGGCCGAATGACGGCGCGTCAGATCGTTAGTTTTGCGTTCATGCTTTTGTCGGTTAGTCTGGCTCCTTTTTTCCTTGGATTCGCGAGCCAGGTATATCTTGTTGCCGCGTTTCTTCTTGGCGTTTGGTTTCTCATCGAAAGTGTTCGATTCGCGTTCCGCCGCACTGATGCCTTGGCGCGGCGGCTGCTGCTGGTGTCGGTGATCTACCTCCCCATTTTGTTTCTCGTCCTTGTATTAACAAAGCAATAAGCAATGAAAATCGGTGTCGCGGAACCTGTCAAAGATATCGAACCCCCGAAGCGTAAAAAGTCGAGGCGTTCCGGCGGAAGTTCAAATCGGCCTTCGGGTGGAAATAACGGGGGCGGCTCAGGCGGCGATGGGGGTCCTTCCGGAGGCGGAGGTTTTGACCGACCGCAGGCGGACGAGCCTCGTGACCAAGCTCCGCCGGACAAGGCAAAGGTCGTCACGTGGTTTCTCCTGATCGTTGTGCTTATGACATTCGGCGGGCTCGCGGGTGCCTACGTTGTCATCGCTACAAACCGCGTGGCGGAATGGCGGCCGTTCGAGCTTCCGATCCAGGTCTGGATGAGCACCGCACTGATCGTTGCTTCGAGTTTGACGTATCACATTGCGCAAAAGGCGATATTCGCAAACGATCATCAAAGATTGCGACGATTCCTAATAATCACGACGGTGCTCGGGGCGGCCTTTATCTCATCGCAGATCATCGTCTGGTTCGAGCTCGTCAACCGCGGCTATTACTTAAGCGGGAACCCTTACGCGGGGTTTTTCTATATCATCACCGGGATACATGCCGTTCATGTTCTAGGAGGCGTGATCGCATTAGGCGCGATAATCACACGTTCTTCGACGCAGACGGAATTCGGACCGGAGCAGGAGTATCGCCGCAACCTCGCCCGTGCCGTCGGCTGGTACTGGCATTTTATTGGTATTTTGTGGATCGCCCTTTTTGCGATGCTGGGCTTTTGGAAATAGCCGAACATGGAGCTGCTCGGGATCTTTCCGCACCTCAACGCCGCTTTGAATGCATCGAGCGGCGTTTTTCTGATCTGCGGCTTTTATTTTATCCGTACAAGCCAGATCGCGCGACACCGTGTTTGTATGCTCACGGCGAGCTCAATATCTGCTGCTTTCCTGGTCTCTTATATTTCGCATCATGCTCTCAGAACATATTATTTCGGCTTGGGGCCTACAAGGTTTACCGGTGTGGGCATTACGCGTCCGATATATTTCACGATTTTGACCTCGCATACAATACTTGCCGCACTCGTCACGCCGTTTGTTTTACGAACGCTCTGGCTGGGTCTGAAAATGCGTGCCGACAAGCATCGAAACCTCGCTCGATTGATTTTCCCGGTCTGGCTTTATGTATCTATGACAGGTGTGGTGGTCTACATTCTTCTTTATCACTTGTATCCGGCGAAATAAGCATTATTGTCGTCCGTTTTTTTGCAAGTTTTTGTTTGGTGAACGTTCAAATAGCGTGGTAAACTACCACTGTTGAAAAGTTGATCACCGAAGGCGGTCATTGTGACTGTCGCGGGGGAACCAAAATTCGGTTTTTAGTGCAATAGGCCGAATAGGGGCGAGGCGGTTCGTAGCCGCGGGGATAATCTTTCGTTCCTAGCCCGACAGCTAACCTCGTAGGTGTGGCAAAGAAGTTAGCCCATCATCGTTTTCAAGTCGCGATCTTGTGTGTGCTTCGCGCTCTGCTTTTTCAACATCAAGCAGACATCCGGTCTTCTCAAAGGGAAAATCCCGTCATCTCGGTGGCGGGATTTTTTTGCTTTAACGGTGCGAAATGCACGGCCTCGGCAGAGTTCGGAGTGTCCGCGCTCCGTGCGGTATAATCGCGGAATGAAACATTTGAAGATCTTGTTTCTTTTGGGATGCACGGTGTTAGCGGCTTGCGGCGGCAGCTCGGGAAACCTCGCGAACGCACCGGCCACGAATTCGTCGGGTATTTCAAGCGGAAACGCATCGAATGCATCCGAAGCGAAGACGGTACCTCCGCCGTCAAAAAGGTTCACTAAAGACGACGTTGCAAAGCTGAAATGGATCGAAGGATCGTGGAAGGGCATGGACGGCGAGAATCCTTTTTACGAGCGTTATAAGATCGACGGCGACGCGATGATCGTCGAGGAACTGAACGAGGACGGCAGCGTAAAAGGCCCGCCGGGGCGATTCGAGCTGCGTGAGGGAGAATTCGGCAAAGGCGAGGGTGATCTGCGATCGGCTGCGAGCGAGATAGGCGACGGATTTGTTCAGTTCGTGCCGGGTACCGAATCGAAAGGGAATTCATATCGCTTCGAACGCAAGGGCACCGATACATGGCACGCGATCCTTGAATGGCCGGCGACTGCGGATAAGCCGGCCAGGCAGAAGGTTTATGTGATGGAGAGGATGAAGAAGTAGATCGGAGGTTGTCGGAAGGCGAATGAAAAAGCAACGGCCGATTAGCCTGGTGCTTTTCCTATAAGAAATCACCCGTTCGTCGGGAGCGGTGTTTTCGCTTCGCCCAGACAAGCAAGGATTCTTATCGCTCCAGTCAGCGGATCGGATTTACTTTTACGGTTTTGACCGGCACCCTGAGATTCGGATCAATGACCACAGAAGTCGGTTTTGATGCCAGCTCGAAGGAAAAGACCTGTGTCCGCTTGCTGACCTCCAGTGGGTGAATGTCACTCTCGCCTGCGATCTTAAACTCCACTTCCATTGGCATACGGAACGCCTGCGAAACAAGTCGAGCAGGACGCTGCGTCTGCGTGACGGTGAGAGTAAGCGTTCGGCTGCGCGGGTTCCAGACCGGCGTCGCCGTCAGGGCCGGATGCCCGAGGCCGTAGACCCACTGATCGAAAAACCATCCGAGGTTTTGGCCCGATGTTTCTTCCATCACTTTTTTTAGGTCGGTGGTTTCCACGCTCCCGAATTTGTGACGGTTGAGATAGGTATTGATCGCTTTCCAAAAATTCTCCTCGCCAAGCTGCACGCGCAGCGTATGAATTACGGCACCGCCTTTGCTGTAAGTGACGCCGGCATGATCGAATAAACCCGCGACGTTATTCGCCTCGAGATTGAATAACCCGTGATTTTTCGGCAGCGTCAGGTCTTCGGCCAGAAATTCCTCAGCGTCCTGGGCGACCATCCGCAGATAATCCTTTCGACCGTACATTTTCTCGCGATACGCGGCTTCCATAAACGTCGCGAAGCCCTCGTTCAACCACAGCTCAGCCCAGTTTTTCGTCGTGACAAGATTGCCAAACCATGAATGCGCGAGCTCGTGCGAAACGAGGTCCTCGATATTACCCCGTAGAAAATCGACATTCGCTGCAAAGATCTCGGTGTCCGCCATCGTAGTTGCCGTGATATTTTCCATCCCGCCGAAATTGAATGCCGCGACGATAGTTTGATCGTATTTGTTATATGGGTACGGCACGCCGGTGATCTCTTCAAAGATACGCATCATTTCTTTTGTGTTGCCGAATGCTTTTGGGACGATCGCTTCGCTGCCGGGATAAACGTAGTAGCCGAGGGGAATGTCTTTGTATTTTTCTTCGACCCTTACATATTTACCGATCGCGAACGAGATCAGATATGACGAATGCTGAACCGGCATTTTGTAATGCCAGGTGATCGTGCCGTCGGCATTTTCCTTTTTTTCCAGCAGCTGGCCGTTCGCGATCACGGTGAAGACCTTATCGGCGGTGATGATCTGTTCGCTCGTCGCTTTGTCAGAAGGGAAATCGAATGACGGGAACCAGTGCCGGTGTTCGTCAGGTTCGCCCTGGGTCCAGATCTGCGCAGAGCGGCGTTCGGTGCCGCCTTCGACTAGAGGCTCGACGAAGTAAACGCCCTTCTTCGGCCGCACCGCCGTGTAGATAAAACGGATAGCAACAGTGTCGTTCGGGCCATACGACTTGTCCAAAGCGACAATGATCTTTTCGCCGGCGGTTCGGAATGTGAGCGGTACGTTTGAGCCGTCCAGCGATACACTTTTAAAGCTCAAACCGGCCTGATCGAATTCGACCGATGAGAGATTGGCCGCGAGCGGCTTGAATGTGATCGCCGTTTCCGCAATAACGGTTTTTGTGGCGGTGTCGAAACTCGTTTTGATCCTGTAATGCTGGACGTCGTAAACCGACTTTCGATTGAAGTCGGGCCGTGCCGTTTGGGCCGAGGCAATTCCTGTTAAAAAAAGTGCCGCGACGACCGCGGCAAAAGAAATTCGTTTATGAAAGGTCATAAGTTATTACTTAGATGCTTGTCGAACCAATCAAGTACATTGCGATACCAAAACTCCGAGTTCTGCGGCTTGAGTATCCAATGCCCTTCGTCCGGAAAGATGATCAGTTTTGAAGGAACGCCGCGAAGCTGCAGGGTCGTGTAAAGCTGAAGACTCTGGTCCACCGGAACGCGGAAATCAAGCTCCCCTGCTGTTACGAGTGTCGGCGTATTAAAGTTTTGAGCGAACTTGTGCGGCGACCAGCGGGCGTACATCGTCGGATTTTCCCAGGGCATTCCCTTGAATTCCCAATTCGGGAACCAAATTTCTTCCGTCGCCGTCGCCATCGACTCGAGATTGTAAACGCCGGCGTGCGACACGAAAGCGTTGAACTTGAACCGCGGATCATTATTATGACCCAGCAGCCAATCGACCATGTAGCCGCCGTAAGAGGCGCCTGCCGCACCGATGCGGTTCTTGTCGATATAGTCTTTGGTTCGCAAAACTTCTGCAACGCCGTTCTTGATATCGATGAACGCTTTGCCGCCCCAATCGCCGGAAATGTCATTGACGAATTTTTGCCCGAAACCGGTCGATCCGCGCGGGTTTGGCATATAGACCACGTAACCCGCGTTTGCGAAGATCTGCGGATTCCAGCGATAACCCCAGTTATCACCCCATGCGCCCTGCGGCCCACCGTGGATGAGAACGATCAGCGGATATTTTCGTCCGGCCTCGAAAAAGCCCGGCTTGATGATCCAGCCCTGCACCGGTACGTTCAGCGCGCCTTTCGACTCGATCGACTCGGCGTCAGCGAGCGGGAAAAACCTCATTATCGATTCATTGATGATCGTCAGCGACGCACGGGCGCTTCCGTCGGCGTTGATCCGATAGATCTCGGCGGGCGACTTCATCGAGCTCGAAAGAAAAACGATCGAGCCGTCCGGCGCGACGTTGAGGCCGCTGGCGTAAGCGTCGTTGAATAACGGTTTCACATGCGTTGCGATGCGGAGCCGGAAATCGGGCTCGAGCGGAACGCTGTAGATAGGCGAATAACCGCGCGTGCCGGCGGTGAAATAGATCGTTCGTCCATCCGGCGAAAGAGTCATCTCATCAACTTGCTGATCAAATCCGCGGGTCAATTCGACCGTTTCGCCGGTCGCGCGGTTGTATCGCATTAATCGCCAGCGATCCGCCTCAAACGTGGCCGTCGCCTGCGAGCGGTAAAGAATGTATTTCCCGTCGGGCGTGAAAACCGGCGACGCATCATATCCCCGATTGGAAACCGTTATGTTCTTTTCGTTCTGGTTGGTAAGGGTGCGAACGACGATGTCGCTGTTCGTTGAGGTTGCTTCGACCTTTTCGAAATTGCGTATGAATGCAAGCTCGCGTGAGTCGGGCGAGAACGCGTAATCGACTCCGCTGCTCGCCCCGTATGGAGGTGAGTCGAAATCCCCCGGTGTAAAGTCGGTGGCGACGCCGCCTGATGATGGAACAATGAAAACATGCGTGCGCTTGCGGTCGCGCCATTCGTTCCAGTGCTTGAACAACAGCCGTTCGGTCACCTTCGCCTGGACCTTGCTCCCCTCGAGTCGTCTGTCTTCCGCTTCGTTGCATTGGTCGTTGGTGCATCCGGGATAGACGTCGGAATTGAACGCGATCACGCGGCCGTCCGGTGACCAAACAGGATTTGCTGCCCCGCTGGAGATACGCGTCACCTGACGCTTGTCACCGCCGTCGGCGTCCATCGTCCAGATCTGCCCGCCGGTCGTATACGCGATTTTCCGGCCGTCCGGCGACCAGCGCGGAGCGCTCGATGAGGTAGTGCCGGTCGTCAGTTGTTTCGGGACCGAGTTTGGACTGGACGTTTGAATCGAATAGATCTGATTGATCACCCGGTTCGCGTTCATATCCACGTCGCCGATAACAAACGCGAGAGTGCGTCCGTCCGGCGAAATCTGCGGATCGCTGACACGGCGGACCTTCATCATGTCTGAGAAATTGAAGGGCCGCTGTGCAGGACCGATAGTGGCAAAAACGAATAGAAACGAGAGGACGGCGAGAATGCGTTTCATATTTGTGCAAACCTGTATTGGTGTAAATAAAACCGGGAAAATTATCGCATAAGATTGCAGAAGCCCGCACATAGGTGAGGCGTAACATCCGAGATATATTGCCTCCTACACCCTTGCTCACGGCGGACTTCTGCAAATTGAAGAGGCTTCTCACGGTCGAACTCAAATTGTAACAACATTTGCGATACACTTTCGCATATGCGATCCGGACTACTAACACTCTTCCTTTTTACGTTTACCTTTTCTGAGAACTGCATTGCACAGCAAGTATCACCGACACCGCAACTGTATTCTCCGGGGACGCTCACGCAACTGCGAAACATTCAAAAGGCTGCGTTGGCGAGCGATTACGCATATACCCGCACGGCATACTTGTCCAACAACATCGGGCCGAGGCTTTCCGGATCGCCGCAGGCGCAGCGCGCGGTCGAATATGTAGCGGGCGAAATGCGGAAACTCGGGCTGGACGTTCGGCTGCAGAAGGTGATGGTGCCGCATTGGGTGCGCGGCGAAGAGCGCGGAGAAATCATCGAATTTCCCGGGATGGCGCCGGGGACAACGCAAAAGATCGTTCTCACCGCTCTGGGCGGAAGCATTGCTACACCTGCGAGTGGATTGTCGGCAGACGTGGTCGTTGTAAGCAGTTACGATGAATTGACCAGGCTCGGCCGCTCCGGCGTGTCGGGCAAGGTCGTTCTGTTCAATGGCAAATTCGATCGGGAATTAGCAGAAAGCGGCTTTGGATTGGATGCATACGGGCAGGCAGTGCAATTTCGCGGTGGCGGTGCAGTTGCGGCTGCGCGTCTGGGAGCGGTCGGGGTGTTGGTTCGATCGGCGGGCGGCTCGCAAAACCGTTTGGCGCACACCGGAGGAATGCGTTACGCGGACGGCGTGCGGCAGATACCAGCAGCGGCAATTACCTTCGAGGACGCCGAAACGATAGCCCACCTGGCAACAGCTGGGAAGGTTCGTGTGCGGTTCACAATCACGCCGAAAACACTTCCCGACGCAGTAAGCTACAATGTGATCGCCGATCTGCTGGGAAGTGAAAAGCCGGACGAGGTCGTGATCGTTTCAGGCCATCTTGATTCGTGGGACCTCGGGACTGGCGCACTGGACGACGCGACCGGGATCGCGGTTTCAATGCAGGTGCCGTCTCTGTTAAAGCAGCTGAACCTGCGGCCGAGACGCACCATTCGGATGATCGCGTATATGAACGAAGAGAACGGGCTTCGCGGAGGAACAACATACGCCCGAGAAGAAACGGCGAATCTTTCTAAACATTTTGCTGCGATCGAAAGCGATCTTGGGGCTTCGCGGCCACTGGGCATTCTGTTCACCGGCAAATCAGAGATCGCCGCATATTTGGAGCCCATCGCTGATATTTTGAGTTCCCAGGGCGCGCGCCTCGTGCAACACGAGCCCGGCGGCGTAGGTGCAGACATCAGCCCTCTGACCATTGCCGGCGTCCCGTCGTTTGCTCCGTTCTTCGATACGCGGACCTATTTCAATTATCATCACACCGCCGCCGATACGTTCGACAAGGTCGACCCGAAGGAGTTGGCCGAGCTCGGCTCGGTGATGGCGGTGTTGGCATACGGATTAGCAAACCTGGAGCAGCCGCTCCCCAGGTAGTCGAGAAACAAGAGTTTCGGGCCGCGAGCAAAGAAGAAAGGTCCGCGACTCGCGACTTCGGATTCTTCGCTCTATACTAATTGTATGAATCGACCGCCGCCATATTTTCCGCAAAACCAGCTTTCGCCGCCGGACGAGAACCGTTATAAGAAATTTAAGCTCGTTCTCGGAGCGGTCCTGTTTTTTGCTACGCTATTGCTTATCGCCGCCGGCCTCGGGGTTTATTATCTTGTCGTATGGCTTACGTCGTAGCGATTCACGAAAAAAGCGTAGCGGTCAAGCTACGCTTCTGACGTATCAAGTAAACAACCTGTTATTGATTCATATTTTGACGCAGTCGGGTCTGCTTCGCCCTTTCACCGGCCATCGCAAGTGCTCTGGCCTGCGGCAGAGCATCGATCGCCTTCATCAATTGATTATCGAGTTCGCTTAAGATCTGGAACGAAGTTGTTGTGCCGTAAGCGGCAGTGACAAGTTCCGTACGCAAAGCGCGTTCGATAAACTTTCGTTCCTTGTCCACTTGAGCAGCATTGAATTTGTATTTTGAAACAGCGTAATTTCGAAACGCCTGGTAAACCGGCTCCGTGATCGGGAAATCCTTCTCCGCAATGTCGTAGCCGAACGTTATCGGTTTGTCGACCTTGTAGGTTTCGAAACCCGAAACTCTCCCGTACGCGAGATCGAGGGCGAAGGCGAAAACAGGATTGTTCAGTTTTGCCTGAAACCTTACCTGCTCGATCGGTATCGTATTGGCTTTAACCGGAACATCCGGCGCAATGCCGCCGCCACCGTAAACGGCTCGTCCAGTGTCCGTCCGCGATTCGGGGCCTTTAGGCGTCACCTGCTCCTCGTCGTCCCGGCCGACACCACCGCCGGTGTAATAATCGTAAAGATTGCCATTCGAATAATCGCGCTGGATCAAACGGCCCGAGGGAGTTTCGTATTTTGCGATCGTCAGCAGAAGCATCGATCCATGGTCCAGCACAAACGGGTTCTGCACAAGCCCCTTGCCGAACGTGGTTTCGCCGACGATCAATGCCCGATCATGGTCCTGCAGTGCGCCCGCAAGGATCTCGGAAGCAGAAGCGGAATTGCGGTTGACTAGCACAACAACCGGCATGGTTTCCGGTTTAGTGTTATCTGCTCGGTACGGTTCCGTTACGCCTTCGATACGGCCCTTCTGAGTAAAGACGGTCTGCCCGGCCGAAAGAAACGTGTTCGCCACGCGATACGCCTGGCCAACGAGGCCGCCGCCGTTGTCTTTCAGGTCGAGAATAAGCTGGGTCATGCCTTTCGCCTTTAGCGAACGCATGGCGTCGACGAACTCGGCGTAAGTCGTCTGATTGAATCCGCCGGTCATACCGATGTAGCCGATGCCGGGGCGGATCATATAAGCCTGGCTGATCGAAGGCTGCGGGACCGCGTCGCGCGTGATTTCGACAACCTCACGCTTGCCGGTCGCCTGACGCTCGACCACGAGCTTGGCAACCGTTCCGCGAGGTCCTCGAAGCATGTTCCGAACTTCGGGAAATGCCTTACCCAGGACGCTGGTGCCATTGATCTCGACGATCTTATCACCGTACCGTAATCCTGCCCGGTGTGCCGGCGCACCGTCAAACGTCGCGCGGATGTACGTCGCTATCACCTTTCCGTCAGGATCGCTGAGGTCGCCGATGGTGGCGCCGATCCCGTAATACCGCGAGCTTTGCTCCGTACGAAATTGTTCGAACTCCTTTGCATCGAAATAATTCGAATGGGGGTCGAGCGTGTGGAGCATCCCATCGATCGAAGACTTGAACACGTCATTGTAATTCAGCTTTTTTCCAGCGACGTAGTTTTGCTCGATCAGCGAAAGCGCTTCGTGGAAATCTTCCTGGATCTTATCGGTCGAAACCTTTCGCTCGCCGATCTGCGGGCGCGACTGGGTGCCCGGAAGAGATTTCGTTACAGTCGGATTCTGCGGTAAAGCCGAGATCGAAAGGAAAATAGTTAATAGAAACGCTGTGAAAGGTGAAGATTGCTTGAAATTCACGTAAAGTCCCCCGAGGTAAAAAGCGTTATCCGAAATGATATCATTCATTTGAGGAAAGCTGGAAAGATTTAGTTGCCATGCGATTGTGGGCCCAATTGTGGCAGATTACCAATACTTCTCGGCATCAAAGTACACTCTTCTTATTGCCGATGAACTCATCGAACATCTATAGATGGCATCCCTTTTAGAGGTTGACAACCTAAAGACATATTTTCAAACGCGCGCCGGATTAGTACGCTCTGTGGACGGAGTTAGTTTCCGTTTGGGCGAGGGCGAGCTTCTCGGACTTGTCGGTGAATCGGGCTGCGGCAAGTCGATCACGGCGTTATCGATTATGCGGCTGATATCTGAGCCGGGAAAGATCGTCGGCGGGTCGATCAAATTCAAAGGCGAAGAATTGACAACGGCACCCGCCGAACGGCTTCGCGAGATTCGCGGCAACGACATAGCGATGATCTTTCAGGACCCGATGACTTCGCTTAACCCTGTTTTTACGGTTGGTGGGCAGATCGCTGAGGCATTGCGGCTTCACCGAAATCTCGATAAAAAAGCCGCGAAACAGGCCGCCATTGAAGCAATGCGCGAGGTCTCGATACCTTCGCCGGAACGTCGCGTCAAAGATTACCCGCACCAGCTTTCCGGGGGCATGAGACAGCGTGTGATGATCGCAATGGCGTTGGCTTGCGACCCAGAACTGCTGATCGCCGATGAGCCCACAACCGCTTTAGATGTAACAATTCAGGCACAAATACTTGAACTGTTAGATGAGCTTCGGAAAACCCGAAAATTAGCAGTTTTGCTGATCACACATGATCTGGGGGTGGTTGCCGAGGTCGCCGATCGCGTATGCGTAATGTATACCGGGAAGATCGTCGAGGAATCGGGCGTCGATGGGATCTTCGCGAAGCCTAAGCATCCGTACACGCAGGGACTGCTTCGGTCAGTTCCGAAATTGACGGAAGAAGGCATCGCAAGGGCCGTCCGTTTGGAAACTATCGAGGGAACAGTTCCAAGCCCCACAAATCTTCCAGACGGCTGCCATTTTGCTCCGAGGTGCCAGTTTCGAATGGATCGATGTGTTCAGGGAGAGATACCGCTTTACCCGACCGTGGACGGAGCATTGGTGAGATGTGTGCTTTATGACGAGGAAGATCGAGAGTCTGTGAAGGTAAACTCTGCCGTAGGTTGAAAAAATAAGGACGTGCCCCGATCCTCGTACCGTTGGAATCCCAAGATTTGATGGAATCTGCTGCAACGAAAACCGAAAAGGAACGTTTGTTGGTGGTTCGCTACCTTGTAAAGCATTTCCCCGTTGAAAACAGCGACGATGTTGTTCGGGCGGTCGATGATATTTCGTTCGACATTCGCGAGGGCGAGACGCTGGGATTGGTCGGAGAATCGGGCTGCGGGAAGTCGACGGTCGGTCGCTGTTTGCTGCGGCTGATCGAGCCTACGAGCGGCGACATCGTTTTTGAAGGGAAAGAGATCGTAGGTTTGCCGGCGGAGGAAATGCGTGGTTTGCGGCGCGAGATGCAGATCATATTTCAGGACCCATACGCGAGCCTGAATCCGCGAATGACCATTCGGTCGATCGTTTCCGAACCATTGAAAATTCACGGAATAGGAAGAAAAGCAGATCAAAAAGAAAGAGTCGCCGATCTGCTGCAAAAGGTCGGCCTTGATCCCAAATATGCCGACCGTTATCCGCACGAATTTTCCGGCGGACAAAGACAGCGCATCGGCATTGCGCGTGCACTTGCGCTGAATCCCAAGCTGATCGTATGCGACGAGCCGGTTTCGGCGCTAGATGTTTCTGTTCAGGCACAGGTGGTCAATTTGCTTCAGGATTTGCAGTCGCAGCTCGGCCTGACCTATCTCTTTATTTCTCACGGCCTCGCGGTTGTCGAGCATATTTCCAACCGCGTCGCAGTGATGTATCTGGGCAAGATCGTCGAGATCGCGAGCTCGGCAGATTTGTATAAGGAGCCGCTTCATCCATATACTCAGGCATTGCTTTCGGCGATACCGGTGCCGGATCCAAAAAAGAAACGTGAGAGGATCGTTTTGAAAGGCGACGTTCCGACGCCGATCAACCCCCCTTCGGGATGCAGGTTTCGAACCCGCTGCCCGATCGCGATCGAGGAATGTGCGAAGGTCGTTCCCGAGCTTCGCGAATTGAAACCGGGCCATTTTGCTGCTTGCATCCGGGCTCCCGGTTATTTGCAAACGACGTCGACAGTTGAAACAAAGGTCGGCGCGTAAGCGTAAATGTTTTTGGTCTTCTAGCTCCATCCATTCAGTCAACTGTGAGGAAATTATGAATCGTCTGGCCGGTATCATAGTCGCAGCCGCAGGTTTGATCATCGCAGTAATCAGTATTCTTAAAGTTATTCCCGGATTTTCAATAACCGGTGTGGGAGTGATGACGATCCTCCTTGGCGGGCTCATCATAGGGCTCAGTTTCGTTAACGGACCTGAAAAAGATGAGACTGAGCGTATGTCGACGGGCGGGACGCTCGTTAATATTTTCTTTTCGCCGACCGAGGTATTTCAGAATCTTCGCCGCCATCCGCGCTGGGTCGTTGCGGTGCTGATCATGACGATTCTTTCAGGCGTCTACTCGAATTTGTTTTTGCAAAGGCTTGGGCCGGAACGAGTGGCGAATTATGCCATCGACAAGACGCTCGAAATGCCGATGATCGCGAACAATGAGCAGGCTCGTAAAGGCGTCGAAGATACACGAGCGCAGACCATCGAGGACACGAAGAACCCGGTCAACCGAATCGGGCAGTCGATCGGAACATTTTTCTGGTTCACGGTCATGTTCACGGTACTTGCGCTGATCTTTATGCTGTTCGCGCTCGCGATGGGCGGGAAGATCAATTTCTGGCAGGCGTTTTCTGTGGCCGTTTACGCCTGGTTTCCGGCGGCCGTGATCAAATCGGTCCTCAATATGATCTTGCTATACATAAAGGATCCTGCCGATATTCACCCGATCATCGGACAAGGTTCGCTTGTGCAGGACAACCTGAATTTCCTCGTTGCGCCCAAGGACAATCCGGTTATCTGGTCATTTCTCGGTGCACTGTCACTGCTCTGGTTCTATTGGCTGTGGTTGAATTCGACCGGTTTGAAAAATGCCGGTGAGAGAGTTTCCGGTTCGACTGCATGGACAACTTCGCTGGCGATCTACCTGATCGTTATCCTTCTGGGCGTGGTTTCGGCGTTCCTCTTCCCCAGTTTTATAAGTTAGATCCGAGGAGGCCTAACCTTGAGGGAGGGCTAATTCAGAAGAAAAGAGAAGCGGAGATTTTTTATTGCTCCGCTTCTTTTTTTTAACCGACCCTTCAGCTCTTTTCACGGTCAAGCTTCTGCTTTGAGAAGTTTGTACAGTGAAACAAGGTGACAAAACAGCACTATCGGGACGATCATCGCGGGCAGCCAAACAAACGGGAAATAAAGTACAGCCCGATTCGGCTGTTCAAATGCAAGTTCTTGGATCGGTGACTGAAGGGAAAGCACCGCGATCGTGACGATGTTCGTAAGCAGGAGCAAGCCGATCACATTGAAAGCGATCAGTAATTTTCTGTTCGGTTGCCCGCCGCGAAACGCGAAAAATGCTGCGGGGATCGAAAGGATCCCGGAAACGATGTCGTAGTTCCAGCCATGGAAGGTCATTACTTGAGGAACCATACCTTGTTCATAAAGCCAGGCGAGCACAATCTCGACCGGGATACGGACAACGTGCAGCAATGTGAGCGGCAGAAGCGGCAACCTTAAAATGAAATCGCGGCCGAACAGAAAGAGAACCGCGATCAGGACAACCGCAGGCAGTACAGCGAAGATCGGGAGCCGCGGCGGAACAGATTCAGAGTTCAAATAAAAACCGCGGCTGGCGATCGCCGCCTGGAACAACATCCACAACGGGATAACGAAAAGCAGAACCTTCGACCATAAATGAACAATGCCCACGCTTTTTAGAGCGTAGGCAAAGATACCGAAGGTGAGAAATGATGTGATCAAAAAAACGATCGAAATATAAGCAGGAAGCTGCTCGATCATTTTATCCTCTCGTCCTTTTCTATTCGCCCGTCTTTGATCGTAATGACGCGGTGGGCCCGTTCCGCGACGTCGTGTTCGTGCGTTACGACGATGATCGTGTTGCCTTCCGCGTGCAGCTTCTCGAATAACCCCATGATCTCGACACTGGTTTTCGAATCCAATGCGCCTGTGGGCTCGTCCGCGAGAAGGATCGAAGGATGATTTACCAACGCCCTGGCAATGGCAACACGCTGGCGCTGCCCGCCCGAGAGCTCGTTCGGGCGATGCGTAACGCGGTCGCCTAATTCCACAGACGCGAGTGCTGCCTGTGCTTTATCGTGCCGTTCACCGGAACGCATTCCGGCGTAGATCAGGGGAAGCTCAACATTGTGAAGAGCGGTGGCCCTCGCAAGAAGGTTGAACGTCTGGAAAACGAAACCGATCTCCTTGTTCCGAATTCGCGCGAGTTCATCGTCTGACATGTCTGAAACCAAATGGCCATTGATCCAATACTGGCCTTTGGTCGGTGAATCGAGGCAGCCAATGAGGTTCATTAGGGTTGACTTGCCGGAACCTGACGGGCCGATGATCGCAAGATACTCACCTTTTTGCACTTCGAACGATACGTCTCGCAGCGCGTGGAGCTCCTCGGTACCCATCTGATATGTCTTCCAGATGTTGCTCATCGAAATCAGCGTCTTTGCATCATCCCGTACGACAATGGTGTCGGGCGTAACCTCGGTATGTCCGTTCTCGTTTTCCATGAACTTGTACATAAAGTTCAGCCCTACGACCTGTTAGCGTTCTCGCCTTCCTTCTTTTCCTGTTTCTTCACGATCGCGTCTTCTCTCAAGGTGTTCAATATGCGGCTCGGTCCTGTTATCACTTCCTCGCCCTCCGAAAGGCCCGAAATTATCTGTATGTCTGATTCCCCTGTGATACCTGTTTCGACCGGCTTGAATTTTACTTTGTTGCCGTCCAGAACGTAGACGCCCTTGATCGGCTTCGGCTTTTCAGCAGATATGCTTTGGTTTGCCGGTTCACCCGGCGCAGGGGAATTGTCCGGCTTCTTTTCCACGATCGCCTGAAGCGGAACCGCCAAAACATTCTGTTCAGTCTTGGTTGTGATCGTCGCGGTAGCGCTCATGCCCGGCCGCAGCCCGGTGCGCAATTCTTCCGACATATTTTGAAGCTGGATCACCACGCGGAACTCCTTCGCTTCCTGGACGTTGATGTTCGTCGAAAGGCCGCCGGTGGTTTGCGATTTGCCGACAGCGAGCGGAGTTTTCTGCGTAACTTCGCCCTCGATCTCCTGGTCCCCGAATGCGTCGACCTTGATCTTTGCCTTTTGTCCAACAGCGACCTTGTCGATTTCCGTCTCGTCGACCTTGACCTCGACATTGATCGAAGACATATCGGCGATCGTCATCAACGGCGTCGACGAAAGGCTGGCTACCGCGAAGGTACCGACTCGGGATGGGATCTCTGCGACCACGCCGCTGAT
>JAICPV010000275.1 GCA_025929655.1 Pyrinomonadaceae bacterium | reverse complement strand
TCACGCCGGCCAGAGCGGCGATGGCACCGGAAGGCAGTTGGAAGACTGAAAAAGCAACCACCGGGGCACTGCAAAGCAAGGCGGCAAGGACGACGGACAGGGACTTCTTCATAAGGCCAGGGTCTCCGGAACGGGGCGTATGGTTGTGTTTGATTTAACGCTTTGTAAAAAAGAGTTGGGGAATTATAAGGGGAAACGGGGATAAGTCAAAATGGGGTGAGCGGGGCAGGCCCCTTCCGGAGTACTGGTGGTTGACCTGATCTGATTCGTAAAGAGCACCAGTCGAAGAGAGCGGGGGCAGGCCCCCTTCCCGACTGCAGATAATCAAATTGGATGCAGAGGATTGATTTGAACTAACAAAAGGCTGAAGAGCGAGAGCAGGCCCCATTTCGGACCGCGGGAAATTTACCCTCTGGGATCTTGTCTTTCAGTTTCTCTGTGACGAGATCGATGTTATTCTCTGGCCCGACCTAACCTCTCTCAGTTGGGAAGGGGGCTGCCCCCGCTCTTTGTTTATGGCGAAGAAATGGAGCAATGAAAATCTGCCGGGCGCGCTCCATTTTGTTACCGGGAATGTTCTGGATCGGACGAAGATCTTCGCAATTGAGCGGAACTGTGTCGCATTTTTTGAAGAGCTGCAGGCGCTGAGGAAGAGAGATTGCAAGTTGGTCGCGTTCGTTCTGATGCCCGATCACTTTCATTTGACGCTGAATCCGAGAGACGGAAATATTCAGAAACATGTTGGCGAGCTGAAGGAAATTTCCGCGAAGAGAATTAGCGGAGGGCGAGGGCAAATCTGGCAGCAGAGCTTTCACGCTTTGCCTCTGTGGAGCGAGTATGTGATCAAACAGAAGGTGAATTATATTCATGCAAATCCCGTGCGCGCAGGGTTGGTTCCCCGCGCTGAAGAATATCGCTGGACAAGTTTTCGGGCGTTCTATTTCGAGGAGAAGGAACCGCTGCTATAGGTTGATAAGGAGTGGTGGTGGCAGGATGATGTGAGGCATCTGGCAGTGGCTGTAGGGGAGAAGCAGAGGGTTTTGGATGAGGAATTTGAGAGGGAAAGGCTTCAGAAATTTGAGAAGTGAAGAGCGGGGGCAGGTCCCCTTTCTGACTGCAGGTGGTTACATTGCTTCGGTTAATTTAATATCTGAATAATGGATCTGGAAGAACTTCCTTTGCTCGCGGCGTTGTTCGAGCCGGAAGAAGAGGGGCGAGCGCAGACGGTTTCGGAGCTGAACTCGGAGATACGCTCGGCGCTGGAGTCGCGGTTTGCGAGCGTTTGGGTCGAGGGCGAGATCAGCGGCTTTATGGCGGCGTCGAGCGGGCACTGGTACTTCAAGCTGACGGACGGCGGGTCGTTCCTGAAGGCGGTCTGCTGGAAGGGGCAAAACTATAAAGTGCGTTTCAAGCCGAGCGACGGGCTCCAGGTGCGGTGCCGCGGGCGGATAACGACGTACGAGCCGCGTGGCGAATATCAGCTCGTGGTCGAATCGCTTGAGCCGGTCGGCGAGGGCGCGCTTGCGGTGGCGTTCGAACAGATAAAGGCGCGTCTGGCGGCGGAAGGATTATTTGACGAGGCGCTGAAGCGGAAGCTGCCGCCTTTTCCGCGGAGGATCGGCGTAGTGACATCGCCGACCGGAGCGGCTTTGCACGACATACTGACGGTATTGAAACGCCGTGCGCGCATGGTCAGCGTCGTGCTGGTCCCGACGCAGGTGCAGGGCGAGACCGCCGGCGAGCAGATCGCACGGGCCATTCGGGCGGTGAATGAATATTGCGGCGGCTGTTTGGAAGACGAAAAGATCGATGTGCTGATCGTCGGCCGCGGCGGCGGTTCGGCGGAGGACCTTTGGGCATTCAACGAGGAAATCGTGGCGCGTGCGATACGCGCATCATCAATTCCCGTAATTTCAGCTGTGGGCCACGAGGTGGATTTCACGATCGCGGACTTTGTCGCCGACCTGCGTGCGGCAACTCCTTCGGCCGCGGCGGAATTGGTCGCGCAGGCGGAGACCGAGCTTTGCGAACGCATCGACAGAAGATTTGGCAAGCTCAAAGACCTGATGAACATGCGGATGCTGAATCTGAGAAATGATGTGCAGAGTTTATCGTCCGCGACTGTCTTCTCCGACTTTCCAGCTCGCGTGGCCGGGCTGCGTTTTCGCGTGGACCAGGCGGAGTTTCACGCAAAGATCGCGAAGGACGCTAAGATCCGCAAGACGCTGGAGCGATTGAATTCGGTGACGACACGGCTCTCGCCGATCGGACTCTCGGCGAAAGTTTCGGAGAACCGCAAGCGGCTTGCGCTCCTGGAACATCGTTCGGCGACGGCAGCGTCAGGAATGACCGAGTCGCGCCATCGGGAGCTCGAACGGTCTGTGGCAAAGCTCGATGCCCTTTCGCCACTCTCGGTTCTGACGCGCGGGTATTCGCTCACACAGAAGCCGGACGGCGAGATCGTCCGCGACGCGCATCAAACGAAGGCGGGCGAGCGGCTGAGTGTACGCCTCGCGCGCGGGAAGCTGGACGTTGAGGTCCGGGGGATCGAGGAAGCTTAGGGAGTCGGGAAATTGAAGCGGAATCTTGTTATTGGCGCGGTTGTGATCTTGGTCCTGGCAGTCGGCGTTGCTGTTGGCGGCGCGATCTATTGGCAGCATCTGAAAGGCACGCCGCAGTATTCGCTGGCGATGCTGGTCGACGCGGCTCAGCGTAACGATCAGGCGGCGGTTACGATGCTGGTCGATTCTGACGCTGTGGTCGAAGGGCTTCTGCCGCAGGTGGTCGAAAAGGCGGTCGAGATCTACGGCCGCGGTCAGCCCGATATCGTCATTCAACGTGCAATGCGCGTGGCTCAGCCGCTGATGCCGGCGGCGAAACAAAAAGCACGGGCAGAGCTTCCGGGACTGATACGCCGAGAGACGTCGAAGTTTGGCGACGTTTCGTTTCCGCTAATGGTGCTTGGCGCAAGCCGCTATTTGGAGATCAGGCTCGACGGCGACAAGGCGTTCGTTAAGCGAAAGGGCACGGAACAGAGTTTAGAAGTTACAATGGTTCGTGACGGCGACCGATGGAAGGTCACCGCCGTCCGCGATGAACAGATGGCGGCCGAGATCGCGAAACGGATCGGGCAGGAAATAATCGCGATGTCCGTTAGCGGGAAGAAAAGCGGCCTCGGCGTGAAGAGTATCGATGCGTTGATCGACCAAATGCAGCTGGAACAATAGCTATGGCAAAAACTTTCGAACAATCTTTGGACGAGCTTGAGAAGATCGTGAAGCAGCTCGAGGACGGCGACCTTCCGCTAGAAAAAAGCCTCGAGCTATTCGAGAACGGCGTGAAGCTCTCGCGCGAATGCCGTGAGCGTTTAGCGAATGCCGAGCGGCGGATAGAAGTACTGATGAAGGATTCGAACGGTAACTTCAGCGTCGAATCGATCGAAACCGAATAGCCTGTCAGTTCGCCGCTGCTATCAAAACCATCATCGCGACCAGCACCACAACAAAAGCCATAACGACAGCGCCGACAAGGACGCAATAGATCACGATCCCAGCCGTGTTTTCCCTGCCCGATTTGCCGTTGTAAGCAAACCCGCACGCGGGACATTTCACATGAGACAGAATCCTCGGCCCAAGAACGCCGCCCCACCATGTGAATTTCATCCGCTGGGCGCCAGCGGTGCTGCACTTCGGACACGGTGCGTACGCGATCATGGCTTCGTTGCGGGAGGTTTCACTACCAGCTTCTTTTCGAGCAGATCGCAGACCTGAAAGGCTCCGGTCGGATCGACGGCGGTGTTGCCGGCCTCGACATGCTGGATCTTTCCTTCCCGGTCGACCACGAATGTGGCCCGCCTGCCGTACCCGTTCGCTTCGTTGAAAAGCCCGTACGCTTTCGTGGCAGTGCGGTTCCAATCGGAAAGCATCGGCACCGACGTTACCTTTATCGATTCTGCGAAAGCCTTGAGCGACGGAGCGGCATCCATGCTGATGCCGAAAACTTTCGTGTTGGCGGCTTCGAATTTGGCGATATCAGCCTGATACGCCTGCATCTCGCGCGTTCAGCCGCCCGTGAAGGCGAGCACAAAAAAGGCGAGCACGACGTTGTTCTTTCCGCGGAATTCGCTCAGCGTGACCTTTTTCCCGGTTGTGTCGGGCAAAGACACCTAAGCTTTCTGCCACTTCATGGTCCGGGTGGCGTAGATGGGCCTGCCCTGCCAGGAATTTCTTGAAATTCATTTCCAGATAGGGC
>JAICPV010000157.1 GCA_025929655.1 Pyrinomonadaceae bacterium | reverse complement strand
GACAAAGCGCGTTTCCAATAGCGAACGCGAGAGTAGGATTAACTTCTAAAGATTTTACATTTTCGCGGGCAAAATGCAATCGCCACAACAATAGGCCCAGGATCTGCGATATGTCCCGATCGGTGCAGGACGCAAACCAGGTGAAGCTAAATTAATCATCCCACACTAAGTAGTTAGGTCGCCAAATTTGACACGGAATCAAAACGAACATAAAGTGAACTAGTGAAGTTGAAAATCATTTTCAATAAGGTTTTTATATGTGGATACAGATAAAGACAGCGGCCGCGTTCGCGTTCGTGGCTTTGTTGGCCCTCGCGACGGCTTCTCAGGAAGGCGTCCGCTACAATAGCGATCCACCGTTTGGTGTGGTTCTGCTTGCCCACGGCGGTAAAACGAATTGGAATGACGAAGTGCTGAAGCTCGCTGCCGCGGTCGATAAGGAGGTACCTGTCGAGGTTGCGTTCGGGATGGCAAGCAAGCGCAACATCCAGCAGGCCGTCGACAAGCTGGCCGCGCGTGGGGTCAAGAAGATCATCGCGGTTCCACTTTTCATTTCCTCGCACAGTTCCGTCATAACCTCGACAGAGTATTTGCTCGGACAGCGAGACAGTGCTCCTCGCGAACTGGCAGTTTTTGCGAAGATGAGCCACGGTTCGGACGGCGGACATGGAGCTTCTCACGGTTCAGAGAATTCATTCGACCCGACCACTCCGGTTAAGAGTTCGGTCCCTATACGAATATCGCCGGCCCTGAACGCTCATGAGTTAGTCGGTGAAATTCTGCTTTCCCGAGCAGTTGATATCAGCCGCAAGCCGGAGAACGAAGTAGTGGTGATCGTCGCTCACGGCCCTGTGGGTGACGAAGAGAACGGGCGCTGGCTCGCCGACATGCGCGTTCTTGCCGATATGGTGAGGTCGAAGAGCAAATTCAAGCGGATCGAATATCTTACTGTCCGCGACGATGCGCCGGAGCCTGTCCGTTCGAAAGCAGCGGCGGAATTACGAGCAGTCGTGCGGCACGCGATGGACGAAAACAGTAATGTGTTGATCGTTCCGCTGCTGCTCGCTTACGGCGGGATCGAGGAAGGTATCAAGAAGCGTCTGGAAGGGCTGACCTACACGATGAGCAAACAAGCGCTTCTTCCCGACGAAAGGCTCGTACAGTGGGTTCGGCTGTCCGTGAAGAGTTTGAAGGACAAGAAATAGACCGGGTAAAGCCGAAAGGGCGCAGGCGAAATTTACAGCAAATAAGAAAGTTTTTGTTAATAATTTCTATGTACAAATATAGTTTTCAAAGTTTATTTTTTATATTGATCTTAGCGGCAGTTGTCGCCGCGCAGACTCCAAGAATAACTGGTATTGTTCGGGATCCTGCCGGGGCGGTCGTTCCCGGAGCGACGGTCATTCTCAGAAATACGGAGACCGGCCGCGATCAAACGGTGACGACCGATGCGGAAGGCAGGTTTTCCTTTGAATCGCGCGATGCTTCTGGAAAGATCCAGGTCGTCGTAGTTGCAAATGGTTTTGGCCGATACGAGAAGGAGCTGGGGTCGGATGAAAAGGACTTAAGCGTAACTTTGACGCCCGGACCGGTCAACGCCAGCGTAACCGTTACCGCAACTCGCACACAGATCCTGGCTTCGGAGACCGCCGTGCCCGTAAGCGTGGTCGGCCGGGAAGAGATCGAACGAAAGGCGGTTAACACCGTCGGCGATATATTCCGAACGCTGCCGGGAACATCGACCGTGAATGAAGGCGCGTTTCAGGTTCGCCCGCGGATACGGGGCCTGGACAGCAATCGTGTCTTGATACTTGTGGACGGCGAGCGCCTTAATAACAGCCGCACGGCGACCGCCCAATCGGGGATCGAAACCGGTTTGGTTGAATTGTCGCAGGTCGAAAGTGTCGAGGTGCTCCGCGGCACCGGCTCCGTCCTTTACGGAACGGACGCACTGGCCGGTACGGTAAACATAATCACCCGCGATACGCCGCCTAGACGTGACAGCGGCTTTCGCTTTGGCGCAGTACTGGATACGTTTTACAGCTCGAACGAGAATGGACGCCGCGGCAACATAGCGCTCAACGGCTCGGGGAAATACTTCGCATTTCGCGTGGCACAATCGCTGGAACGGTTCGACAATTATTTCACCGGCAAACGCGACGGCGCCGTGCCGCCGGAGATCCTTGCGATCGGCGGGATCACCGCCGACGGCGAGGTATTGAACTCTCAATCGCACGGCGGCAACACGCAGGCGACCGGCCGGTTCTTTCTGAACGACACGAACACGTTGAAGGTTAATTACGAACGCCGGCGCGGTTCTAATATAGGTTCGCCGACATTGGTTGGTGTATTCGCGGGATTTTTTCCATTCTCGAATCGCGATAAATTCAGCGCACGTTACGACGTGGCGGGGTTGACCGACCAACTGCAGCGTTTATCGATCAGCGGTTTCCACCAGAAACAAAAGAGAAACTTCACGAATATCCTCACCGTCGGTCCGGTCCTTCCGTTCTTTCCCGGCCTGTACCAATTCAGCGAAACGATAACGGACACGGCTACGACTGGTTTCGACGTTCAATCGGATTGGGCTTTCGGCAGGCGAAATACACTTATCGCCGGTGCGTCATACTTCCAGGACCGGAACAACGACCAGCGAACGATCATTACGTCGACAACGGCAACGTCGCCCAACAGGACCATCAGAAATACGAAAAGCGTCCCGGATGCGCGGCTTTCGAATTTCGCGGTTTTCGCGCAGGACGAATTTCGAGTTTCCGGGCGGCTGAAGTTTGTGGGCGGCATCCGTTTCGACAGGTTCGTTACCAAGTCTGAGCCGACCACCGGCTTCTCCCTTTTTCCCCTAACACAGAATCAAATCGACGATCTTAATATCGGCGGGCTCGAATCGGGGCTGGACGTTACAAACGACGCTTTCACAGGGGACTTCGGCGCGGTTTACCGACTGCTTCCGGACGTAAATCTGTCCGCCCGTATTGGTCGTTCGTTTCGCGCACCGAACATCTTCGAACTTTTCTTCACAGGTCCCGGCTCGGCAGAAGGTTTCGTTGTCGGCAACCCGAATCTCAAATCGGAAACGGGAATCAACTTCGATACCAGTATCAAGTTGTCGAAATCGAAATTCTCTGCATCGACCACTTACTTCAGAAACAGCTATAAGAATTTCTTGAACACAGTTGCTGCGTTCGATTCGGAAGGAGATCCGATATTTGCCGGACCGCTGAGGGTCTTCCAAACACAGAACGTCGAAAGGGCGGTGATCCAGGGGTTTGAAGCAGAGTTCGAAGCGCCGATAAGGATCAGCTTTGGCTACCTCACGCCGAACGCGAACTTCAGCTATCTGCGCGGGGACAACACCGAAGTCGACCAACCGCTCGACATCATCAGCCCGTACCGAACCAACATTGGTATTCGATGGAACAATTTCGGAAAGGCGTACTTCTTCAACTACGACGTCCGTATCGTCGCGAAACAGACGCGCCTTTCACCGGCCTTCCTGCGGCCTGTCAACCAAGGCGGGAACGGCGGGCCCGAGCCGGGGTTCGTGACCCACAACGTCGCCGGCGGATATTATTTCCGGCACGAACGTTACATATTCAATGTGAATCTGGGGATCTCGAATCTTTTCAACAGGGCATATAGCGAGCAGTTTGTTTTTGCTCCGGCGCGAGGGCGATCGTTTACGATCGGAACTACGTTCGGGATTAAATAGACTTGTGCCTCGGCGCCCGATTCGTCCTTGAAGGGTACGTTGTAATTGCGATCGGAACTGAACGGCGGATCAAGGTAAATAAGATCGACGGATCATCCTTGATTTACTTCCGCAGTATCTTTAGATCGTCGCCTCAGTAAAGCGTGTTCATGGAAAATCTGCGGAAATAGATTTTTCCGCGCTGTGGTACGCCATACGGCGATTCGGTTTACCTGTGAGGGTCGGCTGGCGCAACTCCTGCGGCGGCCGTTTGCTTTTTAGCGCGGCCTCGGAAGCTTAGGCATTTGTTCCAAACTTTGTCATTTTCAATACAGACAATTCATCGGCGCCAAAAGTAAGCTTTATCCCAACTATTAAGCCCGACACCCCCGAGCGACACGCTGATCGTTTATTCAGCGCGGTTCCTGACGTGTCAAATCTCGGCTTTGGAGTAAATAGTATGCCCACACTAACAAGGCTTTTGTCGTGTTCGTTAGTTATCACGATCGTCGGAGCGCTGACGCTGTGCGGTCCGGCCGTTCTTATCGCGTTCGCCGCGAGTGTCACACCTGTTCATCTCGATAAAACGGCTGTCAACCTATGCCCATCCGGAACGGTCCAGTTTCGTCTGGAGGAGCAGCAGCTCACCGATGGGGTGAAGACGGACGGCGACATTGAGATTCAACTGGATATGTATGCCGCTCCCGACGGCGATCCCCTCAGTGCCTTCGACTTTACGGTCCTTTCCGGCCACACGATCACGCGGGTCGGCACGATGGACGGGGTCGACGGCGGATACATCTACGACTACAGCGGGGTCGGCGGCACGCAGGGCGATACTTTCCTGACGTCTCCCGGCCCGGCGGACGGCGGCACTTACAAGGACATCAGCTTCATCGACTTCTGTTACGAACTGGCGGCCCTGCCGACCGCCGCGCCTGCGAGTATCAGCGGCCGCGTAACGCAGCCTAATGGTAGGGGGATAGGCGGCGCTGTAATTACGCTGGAGAACCACTCGACCGGGCAGGTCGCCATCGCGACGACGAATTCCTTCGGCTATTACAAATTCCACGATATGGAAGTGACGCACTTCTATACGCTTTCGGCGAGCAGCAAGCGGAACCGGTTCGCGAATTCCTCGATCTCATTTTCGTTGGACAGCGATATGTTCGACATGAATTTCGTTTCTTCAAGATAGCTTTTCCTCACTCCCTGATTCCGCGGGGAGCATTTCGCCGGGTAGCGTGCATTCACGGCCCGGCTTTTTTCTGTCAGGATCGGCGGAAAGGTTATCGGACAACTAGGACGGAACACGGGGAATGATGAACCACGGCGTCGGATACCGATCCGAGCAGCAGCCGTTCCCAGGCTTTGTAGCCGTGAGAGCCAACTACGATCAGGTTCGCGCTCATTTCTTCTGCTTGCTCCACGATCTTGCTTTCGGGTTTACCAACGAGAACCTCGGTTGTGATATTAACGCCTTCGTTATCCACAACCGAACGGATCTTTTCCGCGGTCTTATCAAGCACCGAAAGGGCGCGGCCCTTCGCTTTATCCTCCAACTCCTGCTGATCCGGAAGATAGCCTCCATAAATGTCTACGCCGAGCGGAACACCAACTTCGATGACGTCTATAACTTTTATTTCGTCGTTTTCCTTTAACGTAAGGTATTGAAATACCGCGATTGCTGCATTGCTTTGTTCCTGGCCGTCGGTTGCAAAAAGAACTCTCATTTAAGCCTCCTGTGCTGGGCAAAAAGGAAGGAAGTCTTCGGTACAAATATATTAACGCAGACAGGAGATTCTTTTTGGGGATATTCCGGGTAACCTGGTGATAGAGGCCACTACGCGCTTGGCAATGGTTCGGGTTTGCGGGTGCGGCCTTTTCGGGCGATGCGCCAGCGACCTATGCCTTCGCGTGAAAGGGAAAGGATCGCGCGGCGATTGGCGAAAAGCAGTCGGAGCCATGCGCGGGTGCCGATCTGCGGGAAATAGATTCCGCGAAAAAACAGGCGGGCGGCGAGATGGCTTATACGGGTCTGGATCGGGGCGTCGCGTATCGCTTCGATCGCTTCGCGATTCCGCTGCGGGCTGTAGCTTCTTTCCCATGCAGCGATCGTTTCGCGGCGAGCTTCTTCGATAGTCATCTTGGCCGGCTTGTGGGCCATAACGAACTGTGCAAAGTCGAGCCAGTGCTTCGGACGCTCGAGCCGTCCGGATTTTTGCAGACGCTCATAAAGCGGTGTTGCTGGAAACGGGGTAAGCTGGCCGAACACCGGCAGGCCTGGCGCCCAGGATTCGATCTCGTCGACCGTACGGTCACCGACGCCGACGGTGTCGTTATCCATTCCAAAAATAAAACTCGTTATCGCGTAAACGTCGCGGCGGGCCAGGCCGTCGAGGACGTCTTT
>JAICPV010000430.1 GCA_025929655.1 Pyrinomonadaceae bacterium | reverse complement strand
GGCCCTATATCCAGCCCCACGAGGCCGGTATTCGTGAAATCAACGGGTATCGCCTTTCGGGAGGTCAAAGGTTCATAAGAATCCACGACCTGGTGATCGGTCGGGAGGATCAGTTCGATTCCGGCGGCTTTTGCTTTTTGTTCGATCTCCAAAGCCTTCGGCATCATATCTTTTTCCACCAGCGACTTTCCGACTGTCAGCCCGTTTGCTTTAAAAAACGTGTAGGCCATTGCTCCTCCGATCAACAGCTTATCGACCTTTCGTTCGATCAGGGATTCTATGACCGGGATCTTGTCGGAAACCTTCGCGCCGCCAAGAATAGCTATAAACGGCCGGTCGGGCTCGTCTAACGCCTTTCCAAGAAATTCCAATTCCCTCTCCATCAAAAGGCCCGCGACACAATCTTCAACGAAATGCGTAATTCCTTCGGTTGAGGCATGCGCGCGGTGAGCGGTGCCAAAGGCGTCGTTGACGTAGACATCGCAAAGCGATGCAAGCTGTTTCGCAAATTCTGGATCGTTTTTTTCTTCACCCGTGTGAAGCCTGAGGTTCTCGAGCAGAAGCACCTGGCCAGCCTGAAGCCGCTCGACCTCCGATTCGACTTCACGTCCAACACAGTCCGTTGCGAAGAATACGCGATCATTCTTCGCCTCCGCACGTCCGAGCGCAGTTCCATCTTCGCTTGCCGTTACCGGCTCGTCGCCCCGCACAGAGATTTCCTGCAGCTCCGGAAGCGTCCGCAAATACTCGTAAACCGGCCTCAGGCTGTATTTTGTCTCGTCGTAAACCGTTCCTTTTTCCTCAGCCTTCTTTTTGTCTTTCAGCGGACGCCCAAGATGCGAAGCAAGAATCACTTTTGCACCCTTCTCTATTGCGTAACGGATCGTTGGGAGCGCTCCGAGAATTCGGGTGTCATCAGTGACTTTCCCGTCCTTGATCGGCACGTTGAAATCCACGCGGATAAAAACACGCTTTCCGTCGACAGAGATATCTTTGATCGTTTTCTTGCTCATTAAAAAATACGACAGGCTATTCACCTGTCGTTCTTGATCTGCTTATAAACCTTTATCGGCAATGAATTTTACTAGATCTCGTATCCTGCACGAGTAACCCCATTCATTGTCGTACCAGGCCAGGATCTTTATCGCGGTGCCGCCGATGACCTTTGTGTTCTCCGCATCGACGATCGAAGAATTGGAATTACCGCGAAAATCGATCGATACGAGAGGCTCTTCCGAAAACGCGAGGATTCCCCTCAGTTCCTCGTTTGCGGCATCTTTCAAAACCTGGTTGACCTCTTCGGTCGACGTTTCTTTCTCGACGTTCATTACGACGTCGACCAGAGATACATTCGGTGTCGGCACGCGGACCGAAATGCCGTCGAATTTGCCCTTTAATTCCGGTATCACAAGAGCAACGGCCTTTGCTGCACCGGTAGAGGTAGGGATCATCGACAATCCGGCCGCTCGGGCTCGCCTAAGGTCTTTGTGCGGCAGATCGAGAAGCTGCTGATCGTTCGTGTAGCTGTGGATCGTATTCATCAGCGCGTTCTTGATGCCGAACTTCTCATGAATGACCTTTGCCACCGGAGCAAGGCAATTCGTAGTGCACGACGCATTGGAAATAATGTTGTGATTCACGGGATCGTACATCTCGTCGTTTACGCCCAGTACGATCGTGACATCCTCACCCTTCGCAGGGGCCGAAATGATCACTTTCTTTACGCTTCCGCGCATATGTTTGGCTGCGTCTTCGGCTTTCGTAAATCGGCCCGTTGATTCGATAACTATCTCGGCGCCGACGGATTCCCAATCGATCAGCGCAGGGTCCTTTTCGGAAAATACCTTAAACGAATCGACGTCTACTTTTATAGTGTCGCCGTCGGCGGAGATGTCGTGATCCAAGTTCCCCATAACCGAATCGTACTTCAGTAAATGCGCAAGAGTTTTTGTGTCCGTCAGGTCGTTTACGGCAACGAAATCGATGTCACTGTCTCCTAGACACGTACGCATCACATTACGCCCGATACGCCCGAAACCGTTGATACCAACCTTAATTCCCATTGCGGAAAAAGCTCCTTTGTTAGCTATAGTTTAAATATTCCAAGATATCGCACTTGGAAACAAACTTCAAAAGAAGCTGTTAATAACGGGCGGGTTCGCGCGTCCCAAAATTGTTGAAACTAACGAAATCGAAAAGTCGTAGTACCCGATTGAGTTTTTACCGCGATTTTTATTCTCTTTTTTAGAAAATCGGAGTCAGCAAGAATGAAGAGCCTTTGTGGAAAAGCTATAGTTTTGTTCGCATTTGCCGCTATCCCGACGGCCGCTTTTGCGCAGGATGTTCCTACTTCAGATCAGATAATCGCCAAGGTCGGGGCGGCATCGGTCGATACAAAATCGGCCGCCGCCGAACCGGAAAAGAAAACACACCCGGCGCTGGCGGCACCCGATCTGAGCCGTGTCGGCGTTCAGGCCCAAAACACCATTCCACTGGCGTTGGACGATGCTATTCGACGCGCTCTGCAGAACAATAACAATATCGAATTAACGCGCGACGACGTTCGCTTTCAGGAACAGCAGGTCCGTGCGTTGCTCGGGCTTTACGATCCGGTTTTTACCGTTACGCCGACATTCACCCGAAATTCGATAACGGGTTCGACCGCGACGAATGACTTCGTCGTCAACGCAAACGTTAACCAGATCCTGCGGTCCGGCGGTAATTACAATGCCTTCTTCAACAACACTCGCACGGAAAACGCATTCGCACAGGCACAGGTGAGTTCCGGCGCCTTGACCAGCGGCGGCACGAGCGCGATCTT
>JAICPV010000473.1 GCA_025929655.1 Pyrinomonadaceae bacterium | reverse complement strand
GAAAGTTTCGCGAGGCCATTTTTTTGACCAACCTGCGTCCCGCTATCGAAGGGCTGACCGATGACGAGCTGAAGGAATTCTCCGTTGACTTCGAGGCCGTTGCGAAGATAGTTCCTCCCGAGATCGAGATAAACGGCGAAATCGTTTCCCGTAATGAAGCTACGGTTACCGCCAAGCTGCCAGACGAAGATAACAAGCTCGCACTGCAGGAGATCCGGCTCCGTAAAAACGGTGAAAATTGGGTCATTTTGTCTGCCGACGACCTGACAGAAAAGCTGATACAAAAGGAAGGGAAGAATTACTTTCAGAACCTGAAGATCGAGACGAAGCAGAGCGAAGCCAAGGCGATGCTCGACCGAATAGCCAAAGCCCAGATGGTCTATTCGCTGCAAAACAACGGCCAATTCGCCGAATTTCAGAAACTTATCCTCGACGGGCTGCTGCCGTCCGACGTTCTTACCTCGGAGTCGACCGGTTACAGCTACCTTCTCAGCCTTTCCCCCGACCGGAAACGATACAGCGTTTCCTCCACGCCGGCCGTTTATGGGAAAACTGGCAAATTGTCATACCGGCTGGAACTCAATAAAGAGGGCAAACCGCAGGTCAAAAGCGAAGACCGTGCCGGTAAGCCGCTCTAATTACGACAAGCGTGTTTAACATTTGCGCTTGACGAACCTGTGGAAAAAAGGTTAGATGATTGAATCCAAGTAACTTAAGGGTTTAGGGGGCACGCTATGATACGCGAGCTAGTTACAAAATTGTCGTCTGTTTTCGAGCGAAACGCGCACCACGCGCGAAAGAAGTGCGATGCGCCCGTCCGCGTCTCGTTCGCGCCGGTAAAGACGACCGGTAATTTACACATCACGATGGATGGGCTGGCGATCAGCGGCGAAGGGGTCGATCTTAGTAAAGCGGGGATCGGTTTCATTGTTTCTTCGATCCGGATCAAGGAGTTCTACCTCGTCGGCCAGGAGCGTACCTTGATCGTGGAGGTCGATCTGCCCGCCGGCAAGATCAAATTCAAAGCCGTCGGCCGCCGCTACAATAAGCTCGAGCATCTCTCGACCGAGAAATATTTCGTCGGCGCCGAGATCACGGAAATATCCGGACGAAACAAACAGCTTCTAGAAGAATTTCTGCGTTTCGGCATGACGCGGCCTGCCGCAGCCGCAGCGAGCCTCGAAATGGGTAATTAAGAAGTTCTCTATTTTGAAATGAAGCCGGACCGATCAGGTTCGGCTTTTTTGTTTTTCCGCAAGGTATTCTATAAGTTCGAGATATGAGGAAGAATGTTGGGATCGGGATCATCGGAACGGGTTTCGCTCGGCGCGTGCAGATACCTGCGTTTCAAGCGTGCGAGAATGCGGCGGTCGTTTCGGTCGCGAGCGGATCGATCGAGAATGCGGAATCAACGGCGAAAGAATTCGGTGTCGGCCATTTCACCGGCGACTGGCGCGAGACGGTCTCGCACGCGGATGTCGACCTGGTCTGCATCACGACGCCGCCGAAACTTCATCGCGAAATGGCGCTGTTCGCCCTGAAACAGGGAAAACATATCCTGTGCGAAAAACCGATGGCGATGAATGTCGGTGAAGCGGACGAAATGGCTTCGGCCGCTCGCGGTGTCGACGTGCTGGCGCTCATCGATCACGAGCTACGGTTTCAGCCTGGCAGGCAGATGGCGTATTCGATGCTGCGCGACGGAGCGATCGGGATGATCAGGCACGCGAAATATCTGTTTCAGGCATCGTACCGTGCCGATCTGTCCGTACCGTGGAACTGGTGGTCGGATATCGAACAAGGCGGCGGTGCGCTCGGCGCGATAAACTCGCACATAATCGATTCGTTTCGATGGTTTCTGGGAACCGAAATTTCGAGCGTTTTTTGCCAATTGCAAACGAACATCAAACAGCGGCCGTTCCTCGGCGAAATGCGCGCGGTTACCAGCGACGATCAGGCGAACATGCTCTTGAGATTCGCCGACAGCGAAACGACCGAAGACGCGACCGGGTTGGTGTCAGTTTCGATGACGGAAGGGCCGCGGCACCGAAACCGTATCGAATTTTACGGCACGGAAGGTACGCTGCGGGTCGAAGATCGGGGCAAGATCTTCGTGGCTAAACAGGGCGAATCAGACTGGACCGAGATCGAGATCGAGCCGACAAAGATGGCAGAGGGAATGCCCGATACCGGCTTCCCGCTTGGATTCATGCATTTCGCGCCGAGGATCGTGGACGCGATCGCGAACGTCGAAACGCAGATCGAACACGCAGCGACGTTCGGCGACGGGCTGGCGGTTCAAAGAGTGCTCGATGCGGCGCGGGTTTCCGATCGGAGCGGCGACACTCTAGTCGCCACGGACGCCGCTTCGGCGTTCGAAGTGGCGTAACTATCGTGCTATTTTCGCCCTTCGGGCTCATGGCGACAGGAGTGTCGCCGCCCCGTTCAGGCTCCGGCCGGATTCACTCTTACCGTGCCGTGGTCGCCCATGT
>JAICPV010000073.1 GCA_025929655.1 Pyrinomonadaceae bacterium | reverse complement strand
CGTCGGATCTATCTGATTTTCCCACCAAACGAAAGTGCCTGTTCCGGGGACCGGCATGCCGAGGGTTTGCCCAAGGGCTTTTGCCTTGTAAGCAAGCGGAAAGAGATGCGCATCCGAATAATTGCTCTCACCCATTATCACGATCGAAGGCTTGATCCATTTATCGAACGGTTCACTGCCGACAAATTGCCCGTGCGGGACTACATCGAAATACTTCTTGCCGCTGAGGAAATCGGATAGCTGTTCGTGGATGCTGCCGCCTCCGTTGAAACGCGTGTCGACGATGATCGCCTCCTTGCCAATGTTTATGCCGAGCGACTCGTCAACGGCGGCGCGCATGCTGGCGTCGTTCATCGAGCGGACGTGGATGTAACCGATACGGCCGCCGGAGAGCCGGTCGGTCTCCGCACGGCGCTGACGAACCCATCGCTTATACATCAATTCATTCTCTTCGCCGCGGCTAACTGGTTTCACGCTTTCGTCCCAACGCCGTTTGGTTGCCGGATCGTATATCGAGATCAGAGTGAATTTGCCAGCTTTTCTGTTGAGTAGCCGATAAAAATCCATCGACGGATCGATCGCGTTGCCATCCAAAGATTCGATGATCTGTCCCGGCCGAACGCCGGAAGCGGCGATGTCTACCGGCCCGCCCTGGATAACTTCGGCTATCTTCACGCCGGCTCCGGTATGCGAATAATCGTAAAGAACTCCGAGGCTTGCTGTTTGGTCCCCGGTCGGAAACTGCGGGCTGTAGTAGGCGCCCGTGTGCGAAACATTCATCTCGCCAAGCATCTCGCTAAGCATTTCGGCGTAGTCGTAATTGTTGTTTATGTACGGCAGAAAACGCTTGTACGCGGAGTAATAAAAATCCCAATCGACACCGCCGAGGTCCGGGAAGATGAGCTTCTGCTTCATCTGCCGCCAGGCATGGTCGAAAATATAAGCTTTCTCGGCACTGTAATTCAGCACCATTTCCGTATTCACGCCGATCGGCTCGGAGCGTCCGCTTTCCGCATCAACCTTAACGGCGCGGCCATCCGCGATAACGAATAGAAACTTGCCGTCGGGTGAGAGTTGCACATACGAGTTGTTTGCGCCCAGTTTGTTGAAGAGTTTTGTTTCACGCGTGCGAATGTCGGTAACCCACAGATCGTTCCCTTTATCGAAGTTCGTAAGGTAGAAAAGTTTTTCACCATCCTTTGAAAGCACCCAATCGGAGATCGCAGAAGTATGCGTTGTCAAGCGTCCCTTCCGTTCGGTAATGCCGTCCCAGTCGAAGGTCAGCACTTTCTTTTCGTCAGGTTTTGGTGAAGGCGACGCGGTTGGAGACGGTGACGCATTAGCCTTTTCGTCCGCATCCTTTTTCTCCCGCTCCTCGACCTCTTTCATTAACGCAAATTCTTCTTTCGAAAGACGGGCACGGTCGTAAGCCGCTTTAGTGAAGTACATCGCAAAGACGTCGCCCGAGGTCGCACCGCCAGCCTGCGAGAGGCTGCCTTCGCGGGTGGAGCCCCAAACCATCATTTTGCCGTCCATCGCCCATTTCGGGTTTACATCGTCGTAACCGCTCTGGGTGAGATTCCGAAATTCCTTTCCGTCCGCCGACACAAGGCCGACCTCGGGCGTGAAGATCCGTTCCGTATGCCCGAACGAAACGAGCAACCACTTGCTGTCCGGCGACCAGGTGTAATATTGATCGCCATCCGCGTAGGAATAGTTCTTGTCCGGCGGAAGGACAGTTCGCGATTGTTTCGAAGCAATGTTGTAAACCTTCAGTGTTGTCCGGTTTTCGAGATATGCGATTTCTTTGCCGTCCGGAGAAAACGCGGGTTGAAACTCTTCTGCAGCGGTCGCTACCGGCGTCTCCTCTTTCAGTACCGTTGAAGCATAAAAGTAAGGCTCCTGTTTACGGTTGATCGAGATCGTGTAGACGTTCCAGTTATTGTCGCGTTCGGCGGCATAAACGAGCGATCGGCCGTCAGGGCTGAAGCTAACGCTCCGTTCCTGCCACGGTGTGTTCGTGATGCGCTTGACGATCTTTCCGTCGATACTTGAAACGAAGATCTCGCCGCGAAACCCGAAAGCGAATTCCTTTCCATTTGGTGACAGCTCCGCCTCCGTAAAACCGCCGTTCACGGGCACGATCCGTTCGATCGAATCGCGTCCGTCGGCGCCTATGCGAATGTTCACCTTCGCCGGCTCACCGCCCGGCTTCATAGTGTACAGCTCGCCGTCGTAGCTGAAAGCGAGTGTCCCGGTGTTTGCCCGCGTCAAAAAACGAACGGGATGTTTGCTGAATTTCGTGAGCTGGGTCGTCTTGTCAGGTTTAGCGACGCTGCTTTTCCAAATATTGAACGAACCGCTTTGCTCGCTCAGGTAATAGTAATCGGTATCGTTGGAATCGAATACGGGATTTCGGTCTTCGCCCTTGAAGCCCGAAAGCTGCGCATACTTGTTCGCTTTCGTGTCGTACATCCAGACGTCACGCGTCACCGCCGAGGTATGGTGCTTGCGCCAGTCGGATTCGTATCCCTTGTAATCGTGAAAAATTATCTTGTCGCCCTTCGAATCAACGGTCGCGTCCAAAGCCGGTGTCGTCAGAACCAATGAAACTCTCCCGCCCGTGACCGGGACGCTGTAAAGCTCGACCATGCCGCCCGTGGGGTACTGAACATGCGTCGCCAGGTCCTGCCGATTCCCGTTGAACAAAATGGCCTTGTTGTCTGCCGTGAACGAACTTGGAATCTCGCGAGCCGAATTGAAGGTCAGCCGTTTCGACTCGCCGCCGCTGCCCGGCATGACGAATACGTCAAAATTCCCATAACGGTCTGACGCAAAGGCGATCGACTTGCCGTCGTGGCTCCACACAGGAGAGAACTCGTATGATTCGCTCAGAGTCAGAGGAACAGCACTGCCGCCGGCCGCCGGCACCGACCAGATATCGCCTTTGTATTCGAACAGCAAGGTTTGGCCGTCGGGCGAAATGGCTGGATAGCGAAGCCACTGAGGAGATTCCTGTGCAAACACAGACGTCGAAAACGACATCACGACAAGGGCGATAAAGGCCGCAATTTTCATATCGTTATGTAAAAGAAAAGAGATTTGGACGTTCCATGATACGGCATTTTCGAAGTATTTGTTTTCGAAAATCCCGTGCAAACGGAAAGTATGCTTTGAAATCGGGCAGAAAAATGAAGTTTGCGAAAATGAGTCTATATTCCCGCCCGGCAATTTTGTATCGGAACAAACTGAAATGATCATCGGTTGTGCCACTCTGTCTATATGGGTCTCGAAAAATACCACGCAAAGCGGGATTTTCGACGAACGCCCGAGCCGAAAGGTAAGGTCTCCCGGGCGAATAAGCATCGTTTCGTTTGTCAGGAGCACCACGCGTCGAGCCTGCATTTCGATTTCCGTCTGGAGATCGGCGGCGTTTTGAAATCGTGGTCGCTCCGAAAGGGACCGTCGATGGACCCGAAAGTTAGACGGCTGGCGGTGCCAACGGAAGATCATCCGGTTGAATACCTGGACTTTCAGGGTGACATCCCTGCCGGCAATTATGGTGCCGGACAGCATCGGATCTGGGACTCCGGGACCTATGAGCTTTTAGACGATGGAAAGGCAAAAGAAAATTTTGAAACCGGAAAATTGAAGTTCGAGCTTAACGGCAAAAAGCTGAAGGGCACGTTCAATCTCTTCAGCCTTGGATCGGGCGACCAATGGCTGTTAGTAAAATCGAAAGATGAATATGCGAACGGCCAATGGCGACTGGAATTGCTTATTCCCGATAAAAATGGAAACCGCTTCATTGAAAAGAAAAGCGCCGGTCCCAAAAGATCTAAAGATCCAGAGCGCGGGACCGTGAAGAAAAATGGCGAACCGGTCATTCGTACTTCAGCGAAGATCAAAAGGGGCGAAAAACTTCCGAGCATTGCTTCGGTCTTGAAGCGCAGGGAATTGAAGGGCGATCTTCGAGCAAAGGTTGGCGAATCCGCGTTACAACTGACCAGTCTCGATCGAGTTTATTGGCCGAAGGAAAACATCACAAAGGCGGACCTGCTGCGTTATTACCTGCAGATGTCGAAACACATCCTTCCGTATCTGAAAGACCGGCCGATAATAATGAAAAGATACCCTGCCGGCATTAAAGGTATTTCGTTCCACCAGCATGACGTCGACAGCGTTCCGGAGTTCGTCGAGACCGCCGCCCTGGAAGCGGAAGACGGCGGGAAGCATACGGTGGACTATATCGTCGGCGGGAACCTCGAAACACATCTTTATCTGGCAAACCTGGGCGCGATCGAGCGGCATCCATGGCATTCCCGTCTAGGGAACTTGGAATGTCCGGATTGGTTCGTTTTCGATCTGGACCCTGGCGAAAAAGTGGAATTCAAGCAGATCTGCGAGGTCGCTTTGATCTCGCAAGCGGTGATCGACGGTTACGGTTTGAAATCCTTCGCCAAGACGTCGGGCTCGCGCGGGATCCATGTTTATGTCCCTGTAAAGCCTATATACAAATACGAATTGATTGCAGACCTTGCTGCAAAGCTTGCCAGAGAGATCGCCAAACAAAGCGGAAAAGCAGCCACCGTCGAGCGGAGCAAGAGTGCGAGAAAGTCGAACCAGATCTATGTCGACCATCTCCAAAATGCATATGGAAAATCCGTCGTCGCCCCGTACTCGGTAAGGCCGAAGTCGGGCGCAACGGTGTCCGCGCCGGTCACATGGGAAGAGATCCAAAAACGATCGTTCAACATCTCGAGTTTCACGATCGAAAATATGGTCGATCGCGTGGCGCAGATAGGCGAAATTTTCAGACCGGTCTTAAAGAGATCTCAACGTCTTGAAAATGCTTTTGACACCGCAGGCGCCAGTTGGAAATGATGGGCCCTCAAAACACTTGTCGCAAATATACCCGTACGACTGCTGCAGGGAGATAATTATATTTTCACCGTGTTCGGCTTAACGGCTGCCGAACCGCCCGAAAATTCGGCGACTATACCTTTAAGGTTTTACCGAAGTAGTCTGCATAAACGTAGCCAGCGGGCGAATGTGTCAACCTGACTGAAAGCGTTAATCCCTCAAATATCCTCAAAAGAGCGGCAAAAGAGTTCGCCCATTCGATCCGGCGGAGAGGTCCGGCGGTGCAGGTCAAGACATGGACGATTTCAAAACTGTTTTGTCTGTTTTCTCTTTATTCTTTCCTGGTTTCAAAGTTCAATCGTCCTGCGAGCTCTTGATCGTGAAATCTACGGCTTTTGAAACGCCGCCGCGGATGCGGTAGGCATACGTGCCGAGTGCGAGTCCGTCCAGATCGATGTTCTTGCCGGAGGCGGTCGTAACGAGATTTCCATTGGCGTCCAGAAGCTCGAACACGATCTGCTGGTTGCCCTGGTTCTGGTTTATCTGTGCGGCCAGGTTCGGACGGCGAAGTTCAAACGCGATCGAAACAGATGACTGCCCGGGATTGATCGTTCCCGAATATCGTTCGTCGAACCGGCTGCCATTCCCGCCGGGATTGGGTGTCGGCGAAGGCGTAGGCGTTTCCTCCGGCGATGGGCTCGGAGTTGGCGTTGGTGTGGGTGTCGGGCTTGGAGTCGGGGACGGCGTCGGTGTCGGTGTCGGTGTCTCATCGGGCGTCGGCGAAGGAGTAGGGGTGGGAGTTGGCGTAGGTTCCGTTTCGCCGGCGCTGATCTCGAAATCCGACCCGCTTGCCTGATCTGAATTCAGCAGTCCGCCGCCCGTCAGCGACGAGCCGATTAGTATCTGCGCGTCCGCGTGCGCGTTAGTAGAAGTCGTACCCAGGACGCTCGAGCCGACGGCCGCATTAATCTTATCCAGAGAAAGTTTGATCGTGATCACATTGCCGACGATCTCACCGAAGTCGGCTGCGCCAATGGTTTCCTGGTTCGGCGTCCCGGTGGCGAGCGTCGTGATCTTGCCGTAGCTGAAGGTCTTCGTGTTCGTTTCGTCGATCGCCGCGGTGACAAAGACATCCGTCGTACCGAATCGCGACGTCATCGTCCAAAGCATATTCGGCGTCGTCACCGACGCATCGGTTACAGTCAGCGAATAGATCAATTGGTTTGCTATGGCGTCGTACTTGAATTTGCCTTCGCGTATGTCCTGCGCGGTGGTTCCAAGCTGGTCGTCGAAAGCGTCGACGATCTGCGGCGCGTCGGGGTCGTCGACCGGGAATAGATTCGCCGGATGATCTGTCATCGCCAGCGAAAATGAAGTGCGTACGGCATTATGAGCGTCGACATAGCCTGCACCGACGACTCGTTCCTCGTACGGCATCGGGTTTGCGGTTTGCCGTAATATCGTGACCACTTCGTCCGGCGTCAGCAGCGGATTTGCTTCCAGCATTAACGCGACAATACCGCTGACCTGCGGAGTCGAAAAGCTTGTGCCCTGTGACGTTGTGTAAAAGGGCAGAAACGCCGGCGGAATGGTCGAAAGGTCGTTTGCACCGACGAAAATGGGGAGAGTTCCCGCAACGTTGGTTACGCCCGGCGCCTTCGATCTCGCGCTCTTGATATCTATTCCGGAGCCAATAATATCGGGCCGCAGGTTTGGGGCCGTGTCCGGATCGGCCGGCATTCCAGCCGTATCGCTGCCGGTACCGTTGTTTTCGCCGCGGGAGGAAAATTCGGTCGGTGTCCCGAGGCCTCGCTTTTCGCCGGCCCCAACCGAGATCACCCACGGAGCAACGCTGAAGGGATTTATTGCACCCGGAAGGTCGCCGATCGACGGGCCGCCGGGCACTTCCTGAATGCCGTTTCCAGCGGCAAATACGACCGTAATATTTCGGTCGTGCATCTTTCGCGTGGAGGTATTTATCGGGTCGTTGGGATCGTATGGGTATTCTGAAATAGTCGTTCCGTACGAATTGTTACAGACGCGAATGTTGTATCGATATTGATTGACCAGGGTGTAGTCCATCGCCTGGACGATCGCGTAAGTCGTTAAGCCAACGTCGTTTCCGGCGCGGATTCCGATCAGCTTCGCGCCTGGCGCCATGCCCGTGTAAAGCCCTCCGGAAGCGGCTCCGGTGCCCGCGGTAACGCCCGCACCGAAAGTACCATGGCCACCTTCGACATCAGATATCGGCACATTTTCGACCGGCACGATAGGCAGAAAACCCGCAGGCGGCTCTTCCGGAATATCGGCGGTGGCAAAATACACATTTTGAATAACATTTTGCCCGAGCATTAGGTCTGGATGCGTCGCGTCGATGCCCGTATCGATGTAGGAAACGCCGATATTTCGGCCCGTGACCGGCATACCGCCGTTTCGCGTCGTCACTTCCGTATCGCGGACCAGATTTTCGACGCCGCTTATCGTGCGGCCCTCGAGGTCGAACAGTTTGAACGTGCGGTTCGCGTACAACGAGCGGATGCCGGCCTTTGTTTTCAACGCGTTGAACTGCGTCCGGTTAATGGAGGTCAGAACGATGGGAAGCTGGTTTAGATATCTGCCGCCGCGTATCCCGAGTGACTGCAGCATCAGAAAATCGCCGGATTTCGGCTGATGGTCAAATGTGATCAATACAGGCGTTAACCCGAGCGGCGATGCGTTGATCTTAGTTTCCAAAAGCCTGTCGACAGACGGGGCCGCGACGAGCGCGAATGCCGCGGCCACGATTACGATCCCAACCCCAAACCATCTTCCGAGCGTTCTCATCTTCCGTTCCCCCTTTTGCCTAGGTTGAGGTTACGAAATAGCGGTTGAACTTTACTTGAGCCAGACTTGAGGAAAGCGACCCAGGATGCAGGATGCAGAATGCACGATTCAGAATCCGGTTTTGCCCTCGTGCCACTGTGCATCTTGAATCGTGCATTAAACCGAACCGTTTTGACTTTAAACCGAACCATTTTGCGGCAAAACCGCACCGTTTTCGGCAAAAACCGCACCGTTTTTGGGGCGAATTTCCTGGAATTTCGTCCTTACCGTCCTCGCGCTATCCGAGACCGGCTTGGTCGGTGCTGTAGTTTTCCCGGAGGAGTGAATACAGTTGGATATTCCGTCAACTTGGTTACTTCGGTGTTGATCGGGGCCGTTATCGCAAGAAGCCGGTAAATTTGCCGGCACGGATACGGGAGAAAGTTTTGGCTCACGGGCCGGCGGCGGAATTTGGTTCTACCGTCAACCGCCCACATGAACGGCGGGCCGCAGTTCGGGGTCAGGCTCGGCTTGCCGAAGGATCTCGCGCGTTACGGGCGCCGTATCGCCCTCGCCGAACAGCAGGTAACGTATCAGGTATTGGATCGGATTGCCCTCGCTCCACCCAAAGTAGACGTGCGGTATCCTGCCGGTGCTGTCCCGCAGGTGAAGCATCAATGCCGCGATAGCGTTCGGCACGGCAGGAGCATGCGTTCGCAGCACCTTGTATCCGGCGATGTCGATGCCGGTAACTTTAAGCCGTCCCGTAAATTCGGACGCGTCGCTTACGTCTATTTCATAAAACAGGATCGGGTCTGACGACGGGAT
>JAICPV010000439.1 GCA_025929655.1 Pyrinomonadaceae bacterium | reverse complement strand
AAGGTTACCGGATTAAACCCCTGGGCGACCGCCAAAACGGAATATCTCCCTGGAATTATCTTCGCGACAAACTTACCGTTCGCTGCCGAAGCAACCTGCTTCAGTAATTTGGACGTGCCGGCCTTAAATATCGCGACGGTCGCGTCCGCGATCGGATTCCCGCCTTCGTCCCTAACGTAACCTGTTATAACCCCTAACGCGCCGACACGCCGCTCTGCCGGAACGATCGGCGCGGCGATGACTTGCGCGACAGGGGTTATGAAAATTCCTCCTGCGGCAATGGCCGTCAGTAGTTGGGCTTTATATCGTGAAATTGGCCGCATTCAGCAAACGCAATTAGCCGGATCGGAATCTATTTCGAAAAAATTCCACGCCCGGTTTCGATACTTGCGAATATAGCTTCAGATGCTTCTCGAGCAACTCAGTTATTTTCCGTGCAAAAATCAACCGTGTCAAGCAAATTAAGACACTTCTGCTTGAGGTGTAGGATGCCTTTACCTTGACAAAGTTTGCCCTGCCGCTAGAATTAGGACTTGCCCGATACGCAGGTTTTTCCACCGTATCGGTTAATTTCGGAGACGTGGCTGAGTGGCTGAAAGCGGCGGTTTGCTAAACCGTTGTACCTCAAAAGGGTACCACAGGTTCGAATCCTGTCGTCTCCTCCATTTCGATTTTGGAATTGTGATTTCAGATTTTAGATTGGCCGCCCTTTTGGCGGCTTTTCTCTTTGCGATCTTTGCGGCCTTTGCGTGAGAATGCTTTTCAAATGCGGCGAACGATCATCATTTACGGCATCGCGATGGCGGTACTGATCGCCATTTTGAAGCTGGTCGAATACAAATATTTCGTTCGCGAAGTCCCGCTCGAATTTTATATCGGGGTTATTGCCGTAATGTTCACCGGACTAGGGATTTGGGCCGGCTTACGGCTCACACGCCCAAAGGTCATCGAGGTGCAAGTTTCCGGCCCGTTTGAAAGAGACGAGCAGGTTGTCAAGAAGCTCGGCATCTCAAAACGCGAATTCGAAGTGCTCGAGCTCATCGCGGCGGGACTTTCCAATCAGGATATCGCCGACCGTCTTTTCGTTTCCACCTCCACGGTCAAAACACATGTCTCTAATGTGCTCGCAAAGCTCGGCGCCGGCCGACGCACCGAGGCGATTGCCCGAGCCAAGGAAATGCGTATAATTCCCTAGCACTTTCGTCTTATTTTGCAAAAGTCTAACGAATTCATACTTTCAGCCGATGCGCCGGACGCCGCCAATCGGTACATTCCTCGCATCTTTGGAGGAAAACGTATGACAAGAATTGTTCTGATATTCGGTTTGATCTCGGGCGCGGTCGCGGGCCTGTTGATGTGGATCCTGTTCTCATATGTGAATACCGGCTCGATCGACTTCGACAACGGCATAATTTGGGGATACGCGACGATGATCATCGCGCTGTCGATGGTGTTTTTTGGAGTCAAATCCTACAGGGATAATAATGGCGGACGTATCTCTTTTTTGAAAGGCTTGCAGGTTGGTATGCTGATCAGCCTGGTCTCCGCGGTCTGCTATGCGGCGAGCTGGGAGATCTATTACCCGGCCGTCGGGGACGAGTTCATGCAGAAGTACACAGCCCACGAACTGAACAAGATAAGAGCGAGCGGAGCATCCGACAGCGACGTCGAAAAGGCGCGCGTCGAAGCTGAACAGTTTATGGAAATGTACAAGAACTTCTTTGTACGCTTCGCATTTTCGATAATAGAGATCCTGCCTGTCGGGATCATTGTTACGCTTATCAGCGCGGCACTGTTGAGGAGGCGTGAACTTCTTCCGGCTTAGCCGGGTTAAGGAACCAAACACATGGCAAAAGTTACAGGAATTGGCGGCGTTTTTTTCAAGAGCACGAACGACAATAAAGCTCTTTCGGAGTGGTATCAGAAGCATCTCGGTTTGGAATTGGAACCATGGGGCGGGGCGATCCTGAAATGGCCGGACGATAAATCTGACGACGGGGGACTCACGGTTTGGAACGCGGCCGCAAAGGACACTAAATGGTTTGCGCCGAGCGCGTCCAACTTTATGATCAATTATCGTGTCGACGATCTCGACGAAATGCTCGCGCAGCTGAGAGACGCAGGTGTGGAGGTTGTCAGCGGCCCCGAATCGCACGAAAACGGTAAATTCGCGTGGATCATGGACCCGGACGGCAACAAGGTTGAGCTTTGGCAGCCGATGAAATGGGACGAAAGCAATAAAGTAAGCTAGCCCCGGAGGGCAATAATGAAGATCGCTATGACAAGCATCTCGGTAAGAGATCCGATCGAAGCGTTCATGTTCTACACGCAGAAGCTGGGCTTCAAAGAGAAGCTTTTCATGCCGGAAATGAAGCTGGCGATCGTTGTTTCACCCGAAGATGAGGACGGCACGAGTTTGCTCCTAGAACACTCGGAAACCTCGGATCGGACATTTTCTTCGACGGGATCTACAACGCAGGAATGCCGGTCATCATTTTTGGTACAAATGATGTTGAAGGCGAGTTCGAACGCTTGAAAGACCAAGGCGTCATCTTCAAACAAGCTCCCACGAAAACCGAATGGGGCACACAGGCGATCTTCGACGACACCTGCGGGAACTTCATTCAGATACACCAGCCTTAGGGGCAGTTCGGGGTGCAAATTTTTAGCTTGTCGAGCAAAATCGATACGTTTTACACACAGAAGCCTGCACTTCGAACATCTCTTTGCGTTCTTTGCGCCTTT
>JAICPV010000159.1 GCA_025929655.1 Pyrinomonadaceae bacterium | reverse complement strand
GAAGGTGGTCGGCGACCTCTTCGGAAGCGGGCAGATGCAATTGCCGTTCGTACTGCAATCTGCTGAGGCGATGAAGGCCGCGGTGAAATTTCTCGAGCCGTTCATGGACCGTGTTGAGGGTTCCAATAAAGGGACGATGGTCATTGCAACCGTAAAGGGCGACGTACACGACATTGGCAAGAATCTCGTCGACATCATCCTTACAAACAACGGCTACAAGGTCGTAAACCTCGGCATCAAGCAGCCGATCGACGAAATTCTTCGATCGTGGGAAGAAACGAAAGCCGACGCGATCGGCATGAGCGGGCTGCTCGTTAAATCGACGCTCATAATGCGCGACAACCTCGAGCTGATGAACGAGCGCGGGATAAACGTGCCGGTGATTCTCGGCGGCGCGGCGCTCAACAGGCGTTATGTCGACGCCGATCTGATCCCGCTTTATAAAGGCAAATTGTTCTACGCCCGCGACGCCTTCGACGGCCTCCACGCGATGGACGAACTCACGAATGCGGAAGTCGAAATGCGGAATGTGGAATCGAAAGCGGCCGCTGCAACTGCACAGGCAGAAACACGAGCGGTAGCGAGTGTGCCCTTGGGTGACGCTGAAGATCTAGTAGGAGAAGACGCTAAGATCGGAACTGTAGCTGCGAGGGTATCACCTCGAGCCAAGCACGATACGACGCATACAATCCGTTCCGAGGTTTCTGTCGGTGGGCATATCCCAACCGCGCCTTTTTTCGGTTCAAAGGTCGTTGAAATCAAAGATTTGACGAAGGTATTCGAATTTATAAACGAAACCGCTCTATTCAAGGGACAATGGCAGTTCAAACAGGGCAAGAGAACGACGGAAGAATATAAGCAGATCCTGGATGAGACCGTTTATCCGAAATTTGAAGAGATAAAGGCTAAAGCGATCCGGGAAAAGCTGCTCGAAGCAAAACTGGTTTACGGCTACTTTCCGTGCAATTCCGAAGGGAACGATCTGATCATTTGGGAAGACGATCTGAAAACCGAAAAGCTGCGGTTCACGTTTCCGCGTCAGCCGGTCGAACAGCGTGGCGGGAAAAATCTTTGTTTGGCGGATTATTTTGCCGCTGCCGGCAATGGAAAAACGGACGTCGTCGCGTTTCAACTTGTAACGATGGGCCGCAAGGCGAGCGAGTATTCTGCACAGTTATTCAAATCGGATAACTATCAGGATTATCTTCTGTTCCACGGTTTGTCTGTCGAGTCTGCCGAAGCGCTGGCTGAATTATGGCATAAACGCGTTCGGGAAGAGTTGGGGATCGCGGAGAGCGACGCGCCGGAATTAACGAAGCTCTTCCATCAGGGTTACCAAGGCTCTCGATACAGCTTCGGTTATCCTGCCTGCCCCAACATCGAGGATCAAACAAAGCTGTTTGAACTGTTGCAGCCGGAACGGATCGACGTGGGACTAACCGATGAATTCATGCTCGATCCCGAACAATCCACGTCCGCCATCATCGTCCATCATCCCGAAGCGAAATATTTCAATATCGAGTAGATCGCCCACCTTTTGCTAAACTGTCGCTTTGCCTATGGCCAAAGAACTGGCTGAACGCGCTACAAAAGACGAGTTAGCAAAACCGAACGAAGCACGGCTCGCACCGAGCGCTGAAGAGATCGGCGTTCTGGGTCCGGTCGAGCGCGCGGGTTTCCGCCTGACGCGGAGGATGAATTTCGGCATATGGAAGCGTTTTTGGACGTGGTGTCAACGGCACATCGGCTCACTTTGGATCTACATTGCGACTTACAACCTGATGAATGTTTTCGGTATCGAGAACGTTCAGAATTCCGATGCGTCGCGGCCGCTGATACTTGTTGCGAATCACCGTTCGTTTTTCGATATGTACACGGTCGCGAGCGTGATGTTCCGCCGAACAACGCGGCCGATAACGCTTTATTTTCCCGTGCGTGCGAAATTTTTCTATACAAACCCGGCGGGCTGGATCGTCAATCTGGTAATGGGCTGGTGGTCGATGTACCCGCCGTTCTTTCGTGAGGAAGGCGAGGGCGAGAAGCGCCGATTCGATAGGTTTTCGGTGAGGGAATTGATCCGAATCTCTTCTGAAGGGAAGGGACATATAATTGGCTTTCATCCGGAGGGTAAACGAAATCTGAATGACGACCCTTACAGCTTTTTGCCTGCGCAGCCGGGTATCGGCAAAGTTATTCTGAACGCGGAACCGCAGGTAATCCCGGTCTTTATAGCCGGTTTGGGCAACGATCTTCCGAAACAGATCTTAGGGAATTGGACAGGCGGCGAAAACGTGCGTATCTGGTTCGGCGAGCAGATCGATCTGTCGGAATTTTACGGAAAGCGCGATTCGCTTCGCACGCATAAAGAGATCGCCGACCATCTGATGGAGAAGATCGGCGAACTCGGTGTGAAAGATAAAGAAAAATTTGCTAACGGGTCGTAACGTCTTTTATTGCCAGCCTTCGACCTCTTTGAAGCGATCCTTCCAGCGAAGCTCGGGAACAAGCTTCGGCGTCATAGCACTGAAAAGATTGAAGCTCTCGAAAAACTGCTGCCATGATTTCGCCGGCGGCGGCAGATATCTGCAAAGCCTGCCGAATCCCTGGAACATCGAATCGAACGCCGCAGCCGCGCCTTCGGGGTCATCGTAGATCAGGCGTTCGTTACTAAGGGCGATCGCAGCGTCGTGTATCTTGCCGACCGCAGTGATGTCCAAACAAACGTCCTGTACCGTGCCAAGTGTTTCCCCGATCTTTCCGAGGCCTTCGTTCGCCTTGGTCAGCTTTTCGAAGACCTTCGAATCCTTCTGCAGCAACGTGCCGACCATCAATGCCTGATCGATCCGTTTCTGGCCAAGTTCCACGGACGCCTTGATCTCTTCGAGATCGGTATTCGCCGCGCAGCCACCGGCCTTCTTTTTGATGGTCGTCCATGCCTCCATGAACTTATCGCCCCAATCTGCCATCTTGTTTTCCTCCGTTCTGGGTGAATCAATGCCGTGCGGCAATGATAATGCCAGACGGATCCTAATTCAAATTTTTGCTCTGAGTTATCGAGAGGTGGGCCCAGCCACGGTGGTATTTGAATTTGCTTCGCTGCTCTGGGTTGATTGATCGGGCTGAACCTCATCCGGCGGCACCCATCCGGACCGTCGCAAGAGATCTATCGCGAAGCGGATCGGGACAGCCATGTTCGACGCGGTATTCTCGGTGAAAACGCCGAAGTTCACGCCGATGACCTTGCCAGACTGCCCGAAAAGAGGAGCACCTGAGCCGCCGATGGCCGTCTTGGCATCGTGTACTATCCGCCGCGAATCGAGATCGGTGATCGCGCCTTGTGTAGTGAGCGGGACTATCTTCATCGACTGGGCAAGGAAATTGATAAGGTTTTGCCGAGAGTTTCCAAAGCGCTGATTGATAGACTTCGCTTCCTCGTCCTCGACCATGGCCAGCAAACGGTCGGGACCGCTCGGATAACCCATCGTGACGACAGTTTTTCCGATCGTCGCGGCTTGAGAGTCGGGATCGAGCGGCAGCGTCGGTATTTGTAGCGGGACCGCAGCCGGGTCTATCGAAGCGACCGCGATGTCTTCGCGGCTGCTTGTGTCGCGAACACGAAGGGCGAACGGCTGCGGAACGCCGGGAAAATAGATCACAAGTTTTTTGACGCGAGCCCGGCCATTCGAAGTGCGCATCATCTGCTTGACCAGGTCATCCTCGGTCCATGGCTGAAGCACATGGCGGTTGGTCACGATGTAACCGCCGCCGACATGGAAACCGGTCCCGATGAAATCGTATTCGACCGGGCTGCCGCCGCCCACGGTGGTGAGCGACTGCGGCGGCCCTTGAGGCGCTTCGCCCTCGTTTGGGGTCGGTTCCAGTTGCGTCGGGCCGTATTGGCTGGGATCCGGGTAGCGGAGCACTTTTCCCGAGCCGCGGTCGACCAGGTCGTAAAGTCCGACGATCAGGCAGATGCCGTTGCCGTAATCGACACGAACATTCTGTGCGAGAGATTGCGAACGAATAAGCTCGCGATTCGTTTTATCAAGCTCGCCGATCTGCGAACTGGTGTTTCCAAGCTGTTCTTCCAGCTTTGCGATCGTTTCGCGGTGCTGCTCGGCCTGCTGGCGATTAGCGCGAAGCTCGGAGCTCACGGCGTAACCGAGATAAACAATTCCGGTGATAAACCCCGCAGCAAGAACGAATGCGATCGCCTTCGTCGTCCAGTGGATCTCCCGCATCAGCTCTCGCGAGAACTCGCGAAGAAAAACTTTCGCATCGTCCCGTTTCGGCGAAGCTGCGGATTCAAGTGCGGCGTCGGCGATAAAGGGCGCGATCGCGGCGTCCATTCGTTTGGTCGTGATCATCGAAGGCTTTTGTTCGATCGCGAAAAACGATAGTGAAATATCGGTCTCACCGACATTGATCACGTCTCCATCGGTGACCGCAATATAACGGCGGATCGGTTTGCCATTTATCGTCAGTCCGACGGCGGGGTCGAAGTCGATAATGCGGTAAACGCCGTCGGAGTTTTCAAGCACGATCCATGCGCTTTTATGCTCGAAATGGTTGGAATGGATCTGGAGGTCGCACATCTCGTCCGACCCGATGCTCAGCCGGTGGTCAGAAAAAAACTCGGTCCGTCGTTCCGACCCGACCGAGATGTGTATGATAATGCCGACTGCCATTTAAGGGTGATTCGACGCTTTGTCGAAGAGAGATTTTAGCACAGGCGCAATTGGCTTCGATGCAATGTGAATGGCTAAAGTGGCAAAATAAGTAAAGGCGGAAACCCGATCGATAGGGAGGGTGTCTTTACATGGCAAAACCAAAGTTCATCACCGACCGTGCAGAACTGGAAAAACTGGCTCCGATGCTCAAGGCGCCGATCCTGCGGCAGGTATTTGTATGCAACGGAAAGTCGTGCTCTCAGGTCGGATCAGCGGAGGTGAAGGCCGAATTCGAACGGATTCTGGAATCCAAAGGTATCCGCCAAGGAAAGGAATCGAAGGGCCGAAACCCGATGGGTTCGATCCTGTTGAACGACTGCGGCTCTATCGGGTTTTGCTCGATCGGCGTGGCAGTCATGGTGCATCCCGACGGCGTTCTTTATGGACAGGTGCAGGCTGACGACGTGGCAGAGATCGTGGAGCAACATTTGGAAAATGGGATTGTGGTTGAAAGATTAGCGCTGATGAAATTACCAAATGGTTAGATAAGAAGCGGGGACAGGGCCCTTCCGTACTGCAAGTAATTAACTTGTTTCTCGCTGTTTAGCTTCCTCGGAAACAAAACTGTGCGAGTTGAATAGCCGCAGTCGGGAAGGGGGCATCGCCCCCGCTCATCGATTATTTCTTGGTGGCGATCACTTCCAAATACTCACTCTTCACATGCGTTGTGCCGTCATTTGCAGTATTGTTTTGCTGCCAGAGAGCTTCCGTGTCCGACCGGAATGCTTCGTGTTTGTCCTCAGGGATCGCTTTGAAAGCCATCACGGTCGGGCCGAAGTATTGGCGGAAATGCTCGACGACCTCTGCCGGGCCGTACTCGAAGGTCATATCGGCCAGATATTTCGTGGTTTTCAGTTCGCTGATCGAATCGCCGAAACGCTCCGCAACTATCTCGGGAACTCCCCACTGAACCGGCGGAGGCATGTTTGGCGGCGGCAGATATTTACCGGAAAGCTTGAACATCTGTCCTGCATGGCCATCCGGCGTCCAGTTTGCCATGGCAATGATGCCGCCCGGTTTGCAGACGCGAACAAGCTCGCTGGCGGTAACGTCCGGCCGCGGAGCGAACATTGCACCGAACATCGTCATCACGACGTCGAACGTGTTGTCGTCGTACGGCAATGCTTCGGCGTCGCCCTGCTCGAACTTGATATCGAGGCCAAGTGCCTCGGCGCGTTTCTTTGCCGATTCGACGAGATTATCGGCGATATCTATGCCTGTGACATCGGCGCCTTTTTGGGCCGCGTTGACGGCGAGATTGCCGCTTCCGCATGCGACGTCGAGGACCTTCATACCAGGCTTGATATCAAGCCGGTCGACGAATTCCTCAGCGACCTTTTCGATAT
>JAICPV010000285.1 GCA_025929655.1 Pyrinomonadaceae bacterium | reverse complement strand
TCGGTTTAAACTCCGTCATCGCACTGCTAAGCTCCGCCGGCGAAAGCTCTTTCAGATAACCGACCTGGCAGCCATAGGTGGTCGCGACCCAGAGGTTCACGATCTGCAGGTATGCGTGGAAGAGCGGAAGGAGGCTAAGGATCGCGTCCTTATCGGTAAGTTTGACGATCTCGTTAATGCCGTCCAGCTCGGCAAGGATATTGCCATGCGTCAGCGGAACACCCTTTGGCGTTCCCGTTGTGCCGCTCGTGTAGATCAGCAAAGCGAGATCGGACCCTTCCGGTTTCGCTACTTCCGCAGCAAACGTTTCCGGGTATTCCGTCGACGACCAATCACTGAAAGAACGAAATCCATTTGTTTCGGTGACAGCAGGATCCCACGGGGTTTCAGAATTCTTTTCCCACACTACGGCGGGTATATGGCGTCCGAGCCTCTCCAGGATCAGCTTGAATGTTTCTTTGAATTCGGCTCCGATGAATGCGAGCTTTGCCTCGGAATTTTCCAGAAAGTTTGTGATGGTCTCGATCTCGCCGTGCGGGTCCAGCGGAACGCAAACTGCCCCGCGATACAAGATCCCCAGGTACGAGACCGCCCAGTTCGGATGATTCTCGCCGATCAGGGCGACACGATCGCCGAGATCCACACCCTCGCCTTTTATGCGCCACGCGATCGACCGGACGCTCTCGAGAAAATCGCCGAAAGTGTGTGCGCCGCCTTCGCCGACAATACGCATCGCCGGTTTATCGTATCGGGCTTCGCATGAGGCGACGAATCGCCGGCAAAACGAATCTGCCATATCGTGGGTTTACATTAATTTGACGCAATCTTCAATGCAAGTCCGCCGACGGAGGAGAATACTTCCAAATAGCGTGCCTATCGGCTATGCTTTGGCACAATGTCCCCGATCGCGGTCACTCTCCTATTACTCGCTGTCGCCATCACTCTCTTCGCGCTCGAAAAGATACCGGTGGACATTGTCGGCTTGATCCTCGTGATGGCGCTCGTCCTGACGCGCGTGCTGACTGTAGGCGAGGCGGTCGCCGGATTCGGTAACGATATCATCATCACTATCGGCGGACTGTTCGTTCTGGTCGGCGGCCTTGCGAAGACCGGCCTGGTGGATCAGATCGGACGGCGGATCTACCGCCTGGCGGGGAACAACCTTTTCGTTTTGACATCACTCGTCATGCTCGCGGCGGCGGCGACCGCATCTGTTTTAAAGAACACCACGACGACAGCGATGTTCTTGCCCGTGGTTCTGGGCCTCGCGATGAAGGCGAAGGTGCCGCCGTCGAAGCTGCTGATGCCTCTGGCGTTCGGCGCCATATTGGGCGGCAGCTGCACGCTCATCGGCACCTCGACGAACCTCGCGGTGAGCGGGACGATCACGCGGTTGGGGCAGGCTCCGTACACGATGTTCGAGCTCGCGCCCGTCGGAATACTCATGCTCGCCGCCGGAATGCTCTATATGCTGACGCTCGGAAGGCATTTGCTCCCGAGCCGCGGCTTTGGCGAATCGATCACCGAGCAGTACAAGATGCGCGAGTACATTTCCGAGCTGATCGTTCTGCCGGATTCACGTCTCGTCGGCCAGACGCTTGGCGAAGCGAACCTGAACGAGCAGCTCGATCTGAACGTGATCGGGATCGTGCGTTCGGACGGAGAAAAAGTGAGCGCTCCGGCATCGTCCGAACGAATTCGCCGCCGCGATTCGCTCATCGTGGAAGGCGTTCTTGGCGATATCCTCCGAGTCAAGGAAGAGGCCGGCTTGGAGATCAAACCGGATTTCTCGCTCAGCGATACGCAGCTTGCAAGCGGAAATGTGGAGCTGTTCGAGGCCCTGGTGCAGCGGAATTCGAGACTGAACGGACAGACCTTGAAATCGATCGGGTTTCGGGAACGTTACAACCTGACGGTCCTCGCGATAAACCGTCACGGCCGCACGTTCGTCAGCAAACTGAGCAGCGTCGAGCTGCAGTTCGGCGACGTGCTTCTGATCCAGGGGCGGCGTTCGGGAATCGACCTGCTAGCCGAAAATAACGAAGTGCTGATCCTCGAGGACGTCAGCGAGGTTGGCCGCCGCACGGAGAAAAAACGCTGGGCGATCCTGGCCTTTGCTTTGTTTCTTTTCCTGTCGCTGACGAAGGTGACTTTCGGCTTCGAAACACCGCTTGCGATCGCGGTGCTGGCGGGAGTGTTCCTTCTGCTCGCGACGAAAACGGTGCAGTACCGCGAGCTTTACTCGCTGATCAATTTCCCGCTTCTCGTTTTGATCGCGTGCATGATGAGCTTCGGTGTGGCGATGGAGAAGACCGGAGCCGATAAGCTTCTAGCGTCGTACGTCGTCGACTACTTTCGGGATTTCGGGCCGCAGGTCGTGCTTGCCGGCTTTTTCCTGCTCACCGTGGTCCTGACTCAACCGATGTCGAATCAGGCTGCCGCATTGGTGGTACTGCCGGTCGCGTTCCAGGCGGCACTCGCGCTGGGAGTAAATCCGCGCACCTTCATCGTGGGCGTGACATACGCGGCAAGCTTTTCATTCATCACGCCTTTGGAACCGGCGTGCGTTCTTATCTATACACCCGGACGTTACAAGTTCATGGACTTCGTGAAGATCGGGACGATACTAACGATAATCGTCTTCATCATCGCGATCACGCTCGTGCCCGCCTTTTGGCCCTTTTAATTTACGGAGTTCGAATTCTGAGTGCACTCGGAATCGACTCGAAAACGGCAGGAAGAGTTCCGGGGAGCTCGCCGTCGACCTCGATCATGATCTTTTGGGCGGCGTCCAGCGGCTTCGCCTCGATTCGTTTCGCGCGGGTCGCTTTTACTTCGGGCATCGTCAGATGGGTGCCGCGGTAAAGCGTGTAGACGTTGAGGATGATCCTTGCGCTTTTCATGTCGCCGATGTTGACGACGTCGAGGCAGCCGTCGGTGAGCTTCGCTTTTGGCGCGATCTTCATACCTCCGCCGAAGAACCGCGCATTGGCGACGCAGAAGTTCACGGTCGTCAGCGAGCGTTCAGGCCGCCCGCCGATCTTTACCCGAACATTCGTGGTATCGAGGCCGAGGACTTCCTGAAGCGTCGAGAGCGCGAAACTCGCGGGGCCGCGGACCATATCGACTGGCAGCCAATCGAGGGACGTACTGGTTTTCACTCGTTGAATGATCGAGGCGGCAAGGCCGAACGAAGAAACGTTTAGAAAAAAGCGGCTTGCGGGCTTGCCGTCGAAATCCTGAAACGAAACCTTGCCGACATCGATCGTGCGCGTTTTGCCATTCTTCAGGACGCGGGCTGCCTCGCGGGGTTCGTCCGGCATATCGATCGAGCGGCGAAAATCACCGCCTGTGCCGGATGGAAAAATTCCCAATTCAGCGTCCTTACCTGAAAGCAAGATCCCGTTTGCGACCTCGTTGATCGTGCCGTCTCCGCCGCAGGCGATGATAAACTTGCGTCCGTCTTCAGCGGCGTTTTTCGCGAGTGCGATGCCGTCGCCTTCGGCCTTGGTGAAAGCGACGCTGTACGGCCCGAAATGCGCCCGCAGATCAGAAGCGAGCGACGCCCAGTTTTCACCGGTCGAACCGCCCGCCGAGCGCGGATTAACGATAACGAGCGGCAAGGTGCCGCCCGTTCCGTTGTGGTTAGTTTTTGTGGATCGCAATCTGGAAATCAACTGAGACGATCAATAACTTGCCGCACGCATGAACAAGTTTTGATGCGACGCCCCTCCCGCAGAATATGGTACCTCTTTCGACGCTTTTGCCATAAACGCCTCGATCTCGGCGATCGTCCGCGGCAGCGCCTTTGACATCCAATGTACGCCGGTGTCGGTGACGAGAAGGTCGTCTTCAATACGCACGCCGATACCTTTGTATTTTTCGAAAGCGGGCTTCACTTTCGCTAAGAAAGCCTTGTTCTCGGGCGTGTCGGGCAGGTAATCGAGCGCGTCCTCGCGGATGTAGATGCCGGGTTCGTTGGTAAACACCATTCCGGGTGCGAGCGGTTTCGAATACCCGCCGACGTCGTGCACGTTCATACCTATCCAGTGCCCCAACCCGTGCATGTACCAGAAACGGACCTGCTGCGGATTCTTTTCCGTGATAAGGCCGAGCTTGAAAAGGCCGTCCATGATCACATCATGGGCAGCTTTCCCGACGGCATTGAACATCACGCCGGGCTTTGCC
>JAICPV010000259.1 GCA_025929655.1 Pyrinomonadaceae bacterium | reverse complement strand
GCACCGACCGCGGCGGCGATCTTCGGCTCGATAGGCAATTCGAATTTCCAGAGAGCGAGGCCCAGCACAGCCAGGCCGAAAAGAAAACCGACGCCCAGCACGCCGTCAAAATTCTCGATTAGGTCCGGCTGCGAATTTATGGAAAGTTTGAGCGGCGTTACCAAATAGTCGAGCGGCGATTTTACAATGCCGCCATATTGCGCGTCCTTTTCCTGGACCAAAGACGAGCGGGCGGCGTCCCAGCCGGGCGCCTCGCCGCTCCAGATACTGGTGTAAAAGGGAAACACGGGGCTGCCGGTTTCGGCCCAGGTGCGCACATACCATGGGGATGCAAAAACGGCCGCCAGCGCTAAAGCCGCGATCCCGCCGGAAAGTATCCTGGCCGGGTTGCCGCGAACATCATTCTCAAGCTTTGCCCGCCAAAGGATCAAAAGCAGGAATGCGGCGAAGACGAACAGAGTGATCAGCTTCGTCGCCAATGCTGCGGCCAGAAACATCGCGGCCAGCAAAAGCCCCCCGCGAGCTGCCGTTTCCCACCAGCGGCAGAACGCGAATATCGCGAGCGTGATGAATGCGGTCGACGCAAGGTCGACATATCCGTTCCCCGCCACGTAAAAAACGGTCGGGACCGACGCGGTAAGCAGAACAGCAAGCAAACTCCAACCGCGGTCGATAGTGATGCTTCGTGCCCATCCGTAAGCGGCGCCGAGCAAAACTGGTAGAAACAGCCATATCGTCGCGCCCGCGGCAGCCTCGCCGGCCCGCGGGCCCCAAATATTGCCGAGCAGCATCGCCCATACGACGTGCATTTCCGTACCCAGCGACATGTAGCTGGCGATGTTGCCCTTTACATAAACAAGCGCGCCGTTCGCGACGAACGCTTCGGGAACCGAGAAATGGTATAGGAGCGTGTCTTTTGCGATAGGCGGCGCAAGCGATGCGATCAGGGCAAGCGCGACCGGAACCATTATCAGAATGACGATCCCTATGTTGACGGATGAACCGTGATCCTTTTCAGGAGCTTCACTTTCCGAACTTCGAAACCTGCCAATGGCGAGTATTCCAAGCAAGAGGCCGGTCGCGACCGAAATGATCGCTGCCGCCGAATTGTATGCACCCGCGATCCCCAGAAAAAAGAAGATCAGCGACCAGACAGCCGCACCGGCGGCCGTGGATAGGGAAAACTCTAATGTTCGCGATCGCCTGACGGTATCGATCTCCGGAAGAAACCGCAAAATAAGCGAGCCAGTACCAAACCATGAAAAACCGATCAACAATGCAAATGCCAGGCCGACCAAGCTTTCCACCACGCCTGAGCCGAAAAACGGAACTGCCGGGAGCGCCTGAAGCAAATTCCCGATCTGCCCGAGGTCCGATCCCCGGTTCCAAAGGAATGCGAAAAGCAGTACCGCCGCCCATACACCAAAAAGGGCCGCCAGTGCCCCGATGGGTTCTTTAATTTGAGCGTTGGTCGTTGCCATTACGAAAATATCTAACGCGCCCCGGCGCTTTTCACCCAGTCGTATCCTTTTGCTTCAAGCTCGACCGCAAGTTCCTTCCCGCCTTCTTTGACGATCTTTCCGTCGGCGAGCACGTGAACGTAATCCGGCTCGATGTAATTCAGCAGTCGCTGGTAATGCGTGACGAGAATGATCGCGTTATTTTCGCCTCGCAATTTGTTTACGCCCTCGGCAACTATCCGAAGTGCGTCGATATCGAGTCCCGAATCGGTTTCGTCGAGGATCGCCAGCTTCGGCTCCAGCACCGCCATTTGCAGGATCTCGTTTCGCTTTTTCTCGCCGCCGGAAAATCCTTCGTTGACCGAACGTTTGAAAAACTGCGGGTCCATGTCTACGATCTACGCCTTTTCTTTTAGGTGGTCATTGAATTCTAGCGGATCCAATTCCTCTTCGCCGAGATGCTTCATTTTCTCGTTGTAAGCGAGCCGCAGGAACTGCGAATTCGAAACACCGGGTACTTCGACAGGGTATTGAAATGCCATGAAGAGGCCCGCGCGAGCGCGTTCATCGGGTTCAAACTCAAGCAGATCTTTCCCTTCGTATAACACGCTTCCTGAGATCACCTGGTACGACGGATGCCCCGCGAGGACTTTCGACAACGTAGATTTCCCCGAACCGTTCGGCCCCATGATCGCGTGCACCTCGCCCACGCTGACCTGAAGATTCAGCCCCTTCAAAATTTCCTTGCCGTCGATTCCGGCATGCAGATCTTTAACTTCTAACAACATAAAATTTTAGCCACGGAGTTCACAGAGTTCACGGAGATATTTCTCAAATGCTCTTTGGCATCAATTCAAAATCTTCTCCATTTCGAGCCCGCCCATGTCGTGCCATTCTTCGGGCGCGGTCTCACGCAGAACGTAAAAACCGTTCTTCTCGTAAAGCCGTTTCGCTCCTGGCAGCACATGCGTCGTGTAGAGATAAATACGTTTGAAGTCTTTATCCCGCGCAAACGCTTCCAAAATTTCGAGCATCCGCTGTCCGAGGCCCAACCGTTGTGCATCCGGGCGCACCGCCATGCTTCTGACATAGAACCGGTCCGTCTCGGCCATGCCCGAAACTGTTCCGATCATCGAGCCCTGATCCATCGCGACCCAGATCGGTCCTTCATCAAACCGCCCGCGCACTTCTTCCGTGTCCGGCGTCGTGTATTTGAACGCGCCGGGCGTGTACTCGGCCTCGAACAAACCGAAAGACTCGAGTAATAATTCTGAGATCGCGTCGGATTCCTCCGGCCGCGCGAGGCGATATTCGATCTCAGGCACCGACGCTTTTTTCGCTTGCAACATAAATCTCTCCCTTCAAATACAGCACCGCCGTCCCGCCGATCCTTACTCGATCGCCGCGTAACTCGCAAAAAAGCTCACCGCCGCGCGATGAAACCTGCCGCGCAAAAAGCTCGTTCTTGCCCAAACGCTCCGCCCAATACGGGATAAGCGTCGTGTGCGTCGAGCCGGTCACCGGATCTTCATCGACGCCAACTGCCGGGGCGAAAAACCGCGAAACGAAATCCGACGAATCGCCCGGTGCGGTAATGATCGCGCCGCGAGAAGCGATTGTTTTGAGTGCAGCGAGATCCGGTTTGATCGCTTTCACTTGCGCTTCGTTTTCGAAAACGAGCAGATAGTCGTTCGCTTTCAAAACCTCTTTTGGCTCGGTCCCGATCGCTTCGATCAAACCACTGGGTGCTTCGACCGGCGACGCGGGCCGCGACGGGAAATCCATCACGTATCGGTCGCCTTCTTTTTCGACCGTCAGCTCGCCACTGAGAGTTTGAAAGCGAAGTATTCTTTTATCCGTTCCAAGAATTTCAAAGATCACATACGCGGTCGCGAGCGTCGCGTGTCCGCACAGGTCCATCTCGACCGTCGGCGTGAACCACCGAAGGCCGTAACTCTCACCGTCGGGAATGAAGAACGCGGTCTCGGCCAGATTGTTTTCGAGCGCGATCGACTGCATCACCTCGTCGGCCGGCCATGTGTCGAACGGCACCACCGCCGCCGGGTTTCCCTTAAAAGGCACATTCGTAAAAGCATCGATCTGATAAATGTCGTATTTCATTTCGCCACCTTTATTTGTTGAGTCTGCAAATAACCGTTTTCCTTTTCATCACGCCGCCATTTCATAAAACCGCGGAGGTGCATCACAAAAAATATCGAGCTGCCGGTCACGATCGCGTAGCTGCCGACGTAAAGCCCAAATGTTATCCAGCTCACGCTCGCCATCATAAAAACCAGAAAGCCGAACTTGTTCTTGTTACCGAGCAGAAAGACCGCGCCGAGGCCACAGGCAGTCGCAAACCAATCGATGCCGTAAAACTGAAGGAGATTCATATCAAATGCCGACAGCCGCTATCGCTTGTATCTCGATCTTCGTATCAAAATGCAGGTCCTTTACCGGAACGATTGCTCTAGCCGGACGGTGATCGCCCATTACCCGCGCGTAAACCTCATTGACTTTGCCCCACAACTCGATATCCGAGATGTAGATCGTCATCTGCAGCACATTATCCAGATCGCTGCCCGCCTCTTTTAAAACCGCCTCTACGTTCCGCAATGCAAGCTCGGCCTGCGTTTCGATATCTCCTGCAAACGGCTCGCGCGTTTCGAGGTCCATCGGGAGCTGTCCCGAAACAAAGATCAATCCATTGTGCTCGATGCCCGGTGAGTAATGTCCTTTCGGCGTCGGCTGCCCGCTTGGTTGAATTTTTCTCATTTCAGATATAAGAGATCGCGAGCATCGTCAGGTCGTCGTGGCGGTTGGCTGCGCCGCGAAATTCCGTTACGTGCTCAAGGCATTTTTCGATCATCGCATCCGGCCCGCCTTTTTCGACGCAATCGATCGCCGCGAAAAGCCGGTCGACGCCGAATTCGGCGTTTTCAGAATTC
>JAICPV010000267.1 GCA_025929655.1 Pyrinomonadaceae bacterium | reverse complement strand
TGATCTTGTGCGTGTCGGGTTCCTCGAGCGCGGCGAAGATCGATTCGAGCGTGTTCGTCTTTCCTGAGCCGGTGGCGCCGGTGACGATGAGAATGCCGCGTTTCTGCGAATATGCAGCCTTGAGGTCCGCCACCTGCTGCGGCAGGAATCCGACCTCGCCAATATCGCGTATCGGTTTCAACTGCGACCGGAGCACGATAGACGGCGCGTAGAGTGTGGGCTGCGAAACAAAACGCAGCTCGACCTCGGCGGCCCGCCCTTCACGGAGAGCGCGGACCTTCACGGTCGAATCGATGTCCTTGAACTTCATCTGCGCCGCGTCCTTTCCGGACATTTCCGCGAGGCCCATGCAAAGCTGCTTCACTTTGACGAAAGGGATGTTGTCCCAGCGAACGAACATTTCGCTGTCGTAGCGGAAACGAATACGCCCGCTTGGCTGGCCCGCTTCGATATGCATATCGCTGGAGCCCGAACGCAGGAATTCCATCAGGATCAGGCGGATGAATTCGACCGTCGTGAGCTCGGCTTCGCTGCGGCGAATGTTCTGCTCGTATTCCGCGACGTTGGTCAGGTCGATCCATTCTTCCGCTTCGTTTTGCAGGTCAGCGTCGGACGCGGCCTGCGCGGCGAGAATTTGATCCTCGTTTAGAAACGTCTGGCCTTCGCCCCAGACCTTTGTCTTTTGAGACTGCTTCTTTTGTTTATGCTCGAGTACGAGCGTCTGCGCACGCGCATCGTAGATATGCGAGTGCATGTACTCGAAAAAGGCTTCGTCGAGCGCGACGAAATTGACGTGAAGCGGGCTTACACGCAGGGCATAGATCACGCCGTTGCGGTGATCGGAATTGTTTATATGGACGAGGCCGACCTCGTAGCGCGAGGAAGCGTATTCGCCTTCCCACTCGTTCAGAACGATCGCCTGGTATTTGGCGGACGATTCCTTGTTAAGGTACTGCGAAAAAGGCTGCGCGCTGGAGACACTGTATTTCTTTTCCGGGCTTTGGATGACCAGGGACGTTTCTTCGATCAACTCGTCGCGAGTCGAGGGATCGTCCAGGGACACCGGTTCCTGACGCCGAACTTCCGCTTCAGGTTCATCGTCGATAGTATCCAGACCAAGGCTTATATACCTATCCGCCGGCATAAAACTAAAAACTTCCGATCAGTGTAATCAGTATTTGACGCTTTTAAAGACGTCTTTTGCAATAAAAAATTGTCAAAGATGTAAATTAATTGTCTTTTTTCTTATACGGTGCGTTCGCGTCCACCGGTTTCTGCTCGCCCGCCTCGGCCCGCTTCTTCATCTCTTCGGTGATGGTCTGCGGGTCGGTTGTCGCTCCCGGCACCTTCACCGGCTCGATCGCTTTCGGGAACGGTATGACTTCCGCCGAGATCGCGAAATAGAGTCGGCTCAGACGCTGGTCCTGAATTCTGCGTTTGAAAAGCTCGCCGATGATCGGGATGCTTCCGAGCCCGGGGACCTTCGAGATCGTTTTACTATCCTGGTCGATCGAGAACCCGCCGAGTATCGCGGTCTTGTCCGGGCCGAGCAAAAGCTGCGTCTGGATATTCTTCGAGTTGACGGCCGGAACTCCGCGTGCGGTGATCGATGAATCGATGACGTTCGCCTGAAGGTTCAGGTCGAGGGTAACAGCGATCGGGTTGCCGTTCTCGTCGTCAACAACGTACGGGGTTACCGCAAGAAGGTTGTCGGCGTTCAGGATCGTGATGCCGCCGCCGACGCCGAGCGAGCCGTCGATCACGATCGGGAGCTTCGTTCCCACGCTGAGCGTTGTGCAAAGGCCGTCGAGCACCGTCGCGAATGGACGCGACTTGACCGAGATAACGCCGTTCTGCTGGAACGCCGTCGCCTGCACGTTGAAGTCGAAGGTTCCGATGATCGTCGAGAAATCGAATAGCGTCCCGACGCCGAGCGTATCACCGAAGATACCGCCCGCATTTCGGCCGCCAATGCTGCTCCCTGTAATATTCACGCCGACGTCGCGGATGCGGTCCTGATTTGCGGAATAAACGAGTCCTTTGATAACAACCTGGAACGGAGGCCGGTCGGCGCGTTCGATGATCTGTGCGATAAGCTGGTGCTCGTCTTCGGTTGCACGGACCGCAAGAATGTTGCGGCCGGGGATCTGCGTAACAAAGCGGTCGGTTCGACGTTCTTCGCCTTCGATCGTGCCGCCCGAGTTTCCGGCGGTCATCGAGCGCAATCCAAGAATTTTCTCGATTTCTTGCACCAGCTGATCAAACCGGCTGCTGCCTTGCGTCGCTGCGGTCTGGCCGCTTTGACCACCGCCGCCGCCGCCGCCGCCCGCGATCTCACCGCCCCCGCCGCCACCGCCGCCGATACCTCCGCCGCCGCAGCCGCCCTGGCCGCCGTTCTGGCCGCCCTGGCTGCGGTTAGCGAGGTCGACGGTGCCGCCGCCGGTTCGCTGGAGGAATTTGAGTTTAACGAACTTCGTTTCAACACCCGCACTGTCCTGCAGATTGGGAAGAAGACTATTCTCGACGAGCTCGATCGTGTTCGCATCGATACATCGCGCCCGCACGCCGGAAATGAACAATTGCGAACGCAGTAGGACATTCCAGGGGATGCTGCCTGCTTTTACATTGATGGGGAATTTCCCGACGTTCGGGCCGGCGATGAAGTTCACACCGAATCGCGAATGGAGCTGGTTGAGAAGATCTTCGAGCCTCAGCTCAACCGTCTGCGAGAACCGGATCGGTTCGCCGACGAAGTTCGGATCGCAATAACCCTGCTGCTGCTGTGGATCAGTTTTTGCCGAACTGACCGGAAGCGACAGCGGGTTCGATACGACCACGACCGGCTTCATTGGTTTCAGGAGGTTGGCCGAAAACTCGGGCTTGCTGCCGATCAAAACGGGAAGCGACTTGTTCGCATTAGCTATCGGCATCGGTTTATCCGATGTGATCGGGATCGTTGCCGTCGGTCCGCCCTTTCTCGAGAGCGGCTCAACGTCAGCTATGAGAGCGTCCGGACGCAGGGGCATCGGCGCAAGCATTGAACGGCCGAAAGCGACCTTATTATCGATCAGCACAGCCATTTGCTTCACAGGACTCGCCGACGCAGCGAGCGCCGCATTGAGGATCGGCTCGGCCGGTCGAGGTGCGATCGAACGTGCCTGTAATGCGAGCGAGCCAAGGAAATCGGTGCGGGAATTAACCATCTCGGCTACCGCAGAAACTTCCGGTTTGGCCGGTGCTGCCGCGTTGAAGGTTTTCGCGGAAACGCGCAGATCGCCTACAAACGGCGCATTTGCGAAAACGTGTGAAGCAGCGAATGTCGCTATCGGCATCGGCATTGGGGAAACATTCCGCATCCCGATCGCACGATCAAGGGCATTGGCGTTCTGAACGACAGGCCTTTCAGCGAACATCACCGGCCTTTCGATCAGAAACGGCGCGACCGTTCGCGAAGCTAACGGGGCGGTGCTGACAGCATCGCGATTTGAAACCAGCGTCGAATTCGCGAACCAGTTGGGAAGCTGCACGATCGCCCGCTCAATAGTACGAGCACTGATCGATGCCACATCAAGATGGTCGGCATTCGCTTCAACCGTCTGTGATCGCGCAGAAAGCGGGTAATTCTGAAGCGGCTCATTGACCTGCCGCATCGAGACCGAAAGCGGCCCAATCCGGTCAAAATTCGCGGCGATCGCAGTTTCGATATTGAAGGCCGGGCGTAGAGCTTTCGGAGCCTGCTGCGGCGCAGCCAACTTCCTAACCGCAAGTGAATCGTTCCCGAAAACATCGGGACGTGGGATGACGAGCGTTTCGACGATAGTCTTCGGTTTTTCTACGGAGAAACCTGCGATCTTTCGCCCGGTCACCTGGGTTGCAAGCGAGTTGGGATTCTGTGAAAGCGTCTGTTCGACCGTCAGGAATATCGGCGCCAGCTTTGGCCGATCGACCGTACGGGCCGAAAGATACATCTGACCGAGAAAAGGCGATTTGGCCTTGACCGGGATCGATGCCTGCGCGGCGATGGACGCGTTAAACCGCGATCTAATTTCCGCGGCGGGTGCGATCGCGATCCCGGCGGAAGTGGAATTAACGGCGCCGGTGGCGATCGAATCGATCGTGTCGCTTACGTAGCGATATCCTGCTATCTCTACTTCTTTTACCGTTTCCGTTGGCGGCGGTGCAGTCGCGGCGATAGGTTCTTCACCAACAACTTCGACGGGTTCTTCCTCGGCAACGGGAATGTCCGATTCGACATAAGTCACGGTCGTGTCGGCGTTCTTGGGTTGAGCCGCTGCCGGGACCATGGGCGGTGCGGCGGTCGGCAAATAAACGGTTTTCGCCGTCTCGCCGCGGGCGAGC
>JAICPV010000241.1 GCA_025929655.1 Pyrinomonadaceae bacterium | reverse complement strand
TTCTCCGGCTGGTCCGGTGGAGCCCCGACCTACGTCACGAAGTCGCGCACGTGGCACGACGCGCACGGCCGGGTCATCGAATCGGCCGACCCGCGGGGCAACCGGACCTACACGTCCTACACTCCGGCCACCGGTGGCCCGGTCACCCGCGTGACCACTACCGACCCGCTGGGTGTGGTCACCTACAAGGACAACGACCCGGCATGGGGCGCGCCGGTGGTCGACGGTAATCAGACGCACAACGTGCGCACCACGATCCTCGGTTCGGCGAACGCGCATAACGTGATCCGCGCGACCTTTAACGGCCTGTCGCGAATGAAGGACCCGATCGAGGTGGCACGGCTTAGAGGCAAGCAGGTGGAAGAATTAGCGTAAGGGTTACGCCTTTAGGCGTGATTCTTCGATCAGAGTTTTGTCACGCCTAAAGGCGTAACTCTTACAAGATCATGGCAAAGAAATCAGAAACCGCGGGGCAGATCACGATCCAGTATTACCGCAGCTCGATCGGCTACGCGAAGAAGCAAAAGGAAATAGTGAAGAGTTTGGGCATCACCAAGTTGAACCAAACTGTCACACGGCCCGATACGCCGTCGATGCGCGGTATCGTGGCGAAAGTGCCGCATTTATTGAGGATCGTCGAGTAAATGATGAATTCAGAATGATGATTGATGAATAATCAAAATTCATCATTCGACGTTCATCATTCATAATTAACTTTATGCCTTTATCACTGAACAATTTACATCCGGCACCTGGATCGACTCATAAGAAAAAGCGTGTAGGCCGCGGGCCCGGTTCGGGCTTGGGAAAAACCGCGGGACGCGGTCATAAGGGGCAAAAGTCGCGTTCCGGTTATTCGAGCCGTCCGGGCTTTGAAGGCGGCCAGATGCCGTTGCAGCGTCGTCTCCCGAAACGGGGCTTTACTAATATTTTTAAGAAGCAGTGGATCGAGATCAGTCTTGCGAAGATCGAAGAGAACTTTAATTCCGGCGACGAAGTGACGCCGGAGGTGCTTCATGAGCGTGGTCTGATAAAAAAAGCTAAGCACGATCTCGTCATTCTTGGCAATGGCGAGTTCTCCAAGTCGCTCAACATCTCGGCCCATCGATTTACGAAGACCGCCCGGGAAAAGATCGAAAAGGCCGGGGGTTCCGCGACTCAGATCACGAAGTTCGTTGAAGCTGCCGCTAAGTAAGAGTGACGGCTTTAGCCGTTCGAAAACGAAAATAGTTGTAACTCGATCACGCCTAAAGGCGTAACTCTTACAAAGTATATGGAAAAGTTCTTTGCCGCCGTACAAAACATGTTCAAGATCCCCGAGCTGCGGAAACGCATCTTGTTCACGCTCGGGCTGCTGGCGGTGTACCGATTGGGCGCGCATGTAACTTCTCCTGGAATCAACAAGGCGCAGCTTGAAAGGGTTTGGAGTGAGGTCGCTGGTACGCTGCTTGGTGTGCTTGATCTTTTCTCCGGTGGAAACTTCAGAACGATCTCGGTTTTTGCGCTCGGCGTGACACCCTACATTACCGCGTCGATCATCATGCAGCTAATGCCGGTGCTCTCGCCCGCGGTGAAAAAGATCCAGGAAGAAGGTGAGGTCGGTCGCCAGAAATTGAACCAGTGGACCCGTTACATGACGGTCGTTCTTTGTACGGTCCAGACGTTTTTCGTTGCGACGTGGCTTAGTCGAAACGGAATTATCGAATCTACATGGCCGGCGACGCTGATGATCGTGGTGACACTCACCACCGGAACGATCTTCGTGATGTGGCTCGGCGAACAGATCACAGAGCGAGGGGTTGGCAACGGGATCTCGCTGCTGATCTTTGCCGGCATCATCATGGGGCTGCCCACCGCGATCTCGCAGGTTTCCGAACGTGTTGGCACCGGTGACCCGACGCAGACGCTCGGCGTCATTTTCCTGATCGTTGTGATGGTCGCGTTGATCGCGCTGATCGTCTATGTCGAATCCGCTCGCCGCAAGATCGCGATCAGCTACGCGAGTCGGCGTATTGGCAATCAGACATTCAGCGGGCAGGAGACGAGTTTGCCGCTGAAGATCAACATGGGCGGGGTCATCCCGGTCATTTTCGCTTCGTCGATCCTGGCAATGCCGCAGACACTCATGGCGGCATTTCCGCCGGACCAGAACAACCCGAATTCGACCTGGTCCCAGATCCATGCGTTCTTCCAGCAGTTTCACGGCGGTGATCCGTATTACGAACTTGTTTTCATTTCTTTGATCGTCATTTTTACGTTCTTTTACATTACGATCGTTTTCAACACGGACGAGGTAGCGGACAACCTTCGGAAGCACGGCGGATTCGTAGCGGGCATTCGTCCCGGCGCGCCTACTGCCGAATATTTGAATAATATCCTGACGCGATTGACGACCGTCGGTGCGATCTACCTCGCGCTTGTATCGTTCGTTCCGCAAATCCTCCTTAGCGGGTTCCGCGTTGCTCGCCTGCCCTTCATCGGCGATCGGCTCGATGCGTTCTTTACCGCAACGCCCGGTTTGAGCTGGATACCGACCGGGTTGGGTTACCAGTTCTTCTTCGGGGGCACCTCGCTTTTGATCATCGTCGGCGTGGCCATGGATACCGTGGCCCAGATCGAAGCACAGCTCGTGATGCGGAACTACGAAGGATTTTTAGGGACGGGTTCGCGCCTTCGCGGCCGTCGCTCTTAAAATTATTTTCGCCACAGAGAGCACAGAGTACACGGAGGACTTTTACTCGGTGATCTCGGTGACCTCTGTGGCTAAAAGTTTTTAGATGGGCAAGATAATTGTTCTAATTGGGGCTCCGGGAGCTGGCAAGGGCACGCAGGCGCGCCTTTTAATGGAACGCCGCGGGCTGCCGCAGATCTCGACCGGCGATATGTTCCGCGAGATGAAAACTCTCGACACGCCGCTCGCACGAGAAGTACAGGCGATCATGGCTGCCGGAACACTGGTACCGGATGAAGTGACTTATAGAATTGTGAAAGAGCGCACCTCGCGGGCCGATTGTAACGACGGTTATATTCTGGACGGTTACCCGCGGACAGCTGTTCAAGCCGAACAGCTCGAAAGGCTTGCAAAAGAACAGGGAAATGAAATTCGGGCGATCCAGGTCGACGTCCCGCGTGATGAGCTGGTGAAACGGTTGACCGGGAGACGTTCGTGCCCGGTCTGTGGCGAGATCTACAATATTTATTCGAAGCCGCCGAAAACCGAAGGCGTTTGCGACGAACATCCCGATGTGAATCTTGTTCATCGTGCTGACGACAATGAAGAAAGCGTCGCGACGCGGCTTGCAACGTACGACGAGCAGACTAAACCGCTGATCGATTACTACGAAAAGAGCGGCCGGCTCAAAAAGGTGAACGGAACCGGTGAGGTAGAAGAAATTTACACCGAAATCGAAAAAAGGATCTGAGGCAATTTCTCTGTGAACTCTGTGACCTCGGCGGCAAATGTTTTTCGGTTTTTGCTCGGTAAAGGAATGATCATCGCGAAATCGCAAAAGGATATGGAAAAGATGCGGGCCGTCGGCGAGCTGATCGCCGAGGTTCGCGAAGCCTTGCGTGCGATGGTCGCTCCGGGCGTATCGACTTTTGAGCTGAACAAGGCGGCGGAGAAAATGATGCGCGACGCCGGCTCGATCCCGACTTTTATCGGCTACGCTCCTCACGGCATGGTGCCATTTCCATATGCGATCTGCGCATCTGCGAACGAGCAGATCGTTCATGGCTTTTCGAATGAAACGCCGTTGAATGAAGGCGATATTATATCGCTCGATATGGCCTGCACTTTGGATGGATTCGTCGGCGACACGGCGATCACCGTTCCCGTCGGAAACGTATCGGACGAATTGAAGAACCTGATAAGGGTGACCGAAGAATGCCTGGCGTTGGGTATCGAGCAGTGCCGGCCAAACAAGCGAGTTGGCGATATCGGGGCCGCCATCCAGGAGCATGCCGAAAGCCATGGATACGGAATCGTTCGCGATTACACCGGTCACGGGATCGGTCGCCGGATGCACGAGGCGCCGCAAATACCGAATTACGGGCGTGCAGGAACGCGGGAAAAGATCCGTGCCGGTTACTGTTTCGCGATCGAGCCGATGCTGAACGTAGGAACTCCGGAAACAAAGGTACTCGACGACGGCTGGACCGTCATCACGGCTGATGGGAAAGCGTCGGCCCACGCCGAACATACAATTGCCGTTACGGTCGAGGGGCCCGAGATATTGACGCTTACAAAGGAGCAAAAACGGGCATTAACACTTGAAGTAGCCGAAATCGCCTCGGCGTAACTTGAATTTGGGCGTGAAGACCGTTAAAATTAATGGTTTGTCCAACTAGTCGGCAGTTGGGTATGCTTTCTATGTCGAAAGAAGAGGCGATCGAGGTAACCGCTACGGTGCTCGAAACTCTGCCGAACGCGATGTTCAAGGTCGCGGTCGACGAGAACAGGCACGAAGTGCTCGCGCATATCTCAGGCAAAATGCGGAAGAATTTCATTCGAATTCTTCCCGGCGATAAGGTCCTAGTCGAGCTTTCGCCATACGATCTTAAACGCGGCCGGATAACGTACCGGTATAAGTAAAAAGTACTGCGGGCTGTTAGCCTGCAGC
>JAICPV010000563.1 GCA_025929655.1 Pyrinomonadaceae bacterium | reverse complement strand
ACTAACCGATCTTGTACGGGAAACGCCGGTTGGGAGGCTGCAAGACATAGCTTCGCTCACCGGCGGCCGGCTCCTGACTGCTAAAGGGAACGAGTTTGGGACTCAGTTTCAGCAGATCACCGACGAGCTGAAAAGAATGTACGTGATCGGTTTTTATCCGGATGCTGGAGAAGGGAGGGGCCCTAAAAATATAGAGATCGGCGTTCGACGCGACGACGCGGTCGTTCGAAGTAAATCGATCATCCGGGCGCGGCGGCCAAATGGGACGCAATGACTGTATTTGCCATTCGATTAAGCCCATAGCAGCTTGACACTGAAATCCCAAAATCATAATATCTAGAGTTTCGGACTTTTGCGGTCTGGCCGTGTAGTGGTTTGGGGGCAAACTGCTTCGGTGATGTTTGAAAGCCGGTTCAGGGATTGTAGCGTAAAGGGCGTCGGACTCACGGCGTCTGGGATACTAAAGTGCGGACAAGATGTCCGCGTTCCACGATGCCACGCTACAGCAAAGAGAGGCTTTCAGGGGTTTAATAACGATTTTCAATCAATCAGCTTTTGTGCTGCTTGAGCTAACTGCCGGAACAGGTTTTCGGCAAGAGTCAGGTAAGACGGTAGTTTTGCCTTTTGAAAAGGGAGCGGGGACACTCTTGTCCCCACGAGCGTCGCTTCGACGTTCGAACAACGGTAACTAAAAATCCCGCCGGGTTCGCCCCGCGGGCTCATGGGGACAATAGTGTCCCCGCTCCGAAAGATATGCCGACTATTAACCAATTAGTTCGCAAGGGGCGTCAGCGGGTGAAATACAAGACCGCGAGCCCGGCGCTGCAGGCGAACCCGCAGAAACGCGGCGTTTGCACGCGTGTGTATACCTCGACGCCGAAGAAGCCGAACTCGGCTTTGCGAAAGGTCGCACGTGTCCGACTGACCAACCAGATCGAGGTGACGACCTATATCCCGGGCATCGGCCACAACCTGCAGGAGCACTCGATCGTGCTAATCCGCGGCGGCCGTGTAAAGGACCTTCCGGGGGTGCGTTATCACGTTATCCGCGGAACGCTGGATGCCTCGGGCGTCGCGAACCGCAACCAGGCACGTTCGAAGTACGGGGCGAAGAGGCCGAAGGGAGCGAAATAGATGTTAATTCCGAATTCCAGATTCCAGATTAATTTGGAATTTGGAATTTGAAATTTGGAATTTCAAATATGGCAAGACGACGAGTAGCAGAACGACGAGACATCCTTCCGGATCCGATCTACAACAGCACGCTGGTGACGAAATTCATCAACGGCATGATGTGGGCCGGGAAAAAGAGCATTGCCGAGCAGATCTTTTACGGCGCGATGGAAAAGATCGGTGAAAAAACCGGCGAAGAGCCGCTGAAGGTCTTTAAAAAGGCCGTCGACGCAGTGGCGCCGACACTGGAAGTGAAATCGCGGCGTATCGGCGGTGCGACCTATCAGGTGCCGCTCGAAGTTTCCCGTGCACGACGCGATACGTTGGCGATCCGCTGGATCGTCTCGAACGCACGCGGCCGAAGCGAAAAGACCATGGAAGGCCGCCTGGTCGGCGAGCTGCTCGATTCACAGTCAGGCCGCGGCGGAGCGATGAAGAAGAAAGAGGACGTCCACCGCATGGCGGAAGCGAACAAGGCGTTCGCGCATTATAGATTTTAGTTTTGGCCACAGAGCGCACGGGGCACTGAGAGATTCATT
>JAICPV010000203.1 GCA_025929655.1 Pyrinomonadaceae bacterium | reverse complement strand
CGCGCGCGCCTCTGAGATTGAATTCGGCGATCTGTACGTCATTTCGCGAGACGTCTATGTCGTTATTGTTCTTCAATGCAAGCTCGATCGCCTGCTCCAGGGTCAACGACAACTGATTCGCGACATCTACGCCGACGCGCTCTGAGCCGGGCATCGGCCGAACGGGCGCAGTAAAATTCGGAGCTACCGGCGGCGGATCGCTCGGCAAAATCGCGGGTGGTACAACTGTGCCGGGCAAGGGCGTCGCAGTGGGCAACGGCGTGGGCGAAGGATCCTGCGCGCCAACGCAAACGATTGCGAACAGGGAGAAGAACATCGCAGAGGTCAACTTTAATATAAATGAATTTCTAAATGCTGAATTCGACATTGAACTAACTCTCCACCGGTTTCGGCCCATCGTCTGCTTCCGATCTTTGTCTCTTTGCGGCGCTGTACCCGCCGGAAAATATCTTATGTACCGGCCTGAAAACCGTCTTGAATACGGGGCCGATCCTGCCGCCGAACCGGCGCATGATCTGCGATTCTGCAGCGTCGTCGAACAGGGAATAAAACACGGGCACAGCGAGCAACGTCAGAAGAAGGCATAGCGATTGACCGCCGACCACGAGGATCCCGATCGAGCGGTTCGTCGCCGCACCAGCGCCAGTGCCGAAGGTAAGCGGCAGCATTCCGGCAACGAGAGCAAGCGTCGTCATCAGGATCGGCCTAAGCCGGTCGCGGTTCGCCTGAATGATGGCGTCGTATCGGCCGAGGCCCTTCGCACGCAGCGTGTTCGTATGATCGATCTGGAGGATCGCATTCTTCTTGACGATCCCGAACAAAAGCAAAATTCCCAACGCGGAGAATATGTTCAGCGTTTGCCCCGCTAGCGCCGTCGACAACAGAGCGAACGGCACGGCCAGCGGCAATGTGAGCAAGATCGTTACCGGGTGAATGAAGGATTCGAATTGCGCTGCAAGGATCAGATACATGAACACGAAAGACAGTAGAAACGCATATAGAAACGCGTTGTAGGCCTTCTGCAGCTCCTTCGATTGGCCTGTGACACCCGTGATGTATTCCGGGCCCATGTTCAGCTCGGCCGCGAATTTCTCCATCTGCGCGATCGCGTCGGACTCGGAAGAATTCGGAGGCAATCCTGCAGAGACGGTGACCTGCCGCTGACGGTTCAAACGGCTGATGGACGACGGCGCGAGGCCCTCGGCTATTTTGATGACGCGTTCGAGATCGACCGTCCCGCCGTTCGAGGAAGCGACTGTGAAATACTTGAAATTGCTCCGGTCGCGCCTGTACTGTTCCTCGGCCCGCACAACGACGTCGTACTGCTGCGATCCTTCGCTGTAAGACGAAACGATCTGTCCGGCAGAAAGTATATTGAGTGCCTGCGCGACGTCACCCGCTCGCACGCCGAGGTCGGCGGCTTTCGTTCGGTCGATCGTGACGCGGATCTCGGGATTGCCAACCTCGATCGAATTGTCCGGATCGCGAAACAGCGGCACATCCTTCATCTTTTCGACCATCGTGTTGGCATATTCGGTGAGTTTTGCCATGTCCGGGCCCGCGATATACATACCTACAGACGAGCCGCCGCGACCGAGGCCGATGCTGCCCGCGATAGACGACGATGCGGAAACGGTGATCTGCCAATCCTTGGACGAATACTTCCGTACCATCTGACGTGTGCGGTTGATGAGGTCAGCCTGCGACTGCCGACGCTCGCCGACGGGAACCAGTGAGACGTTGACGAAACCGTTGTTAGACCCCGAACCGCGGCCGAACCCGGCCAGAACGAGAGTGTTCTGCACACCGGGAAGCTCAGCTCGAACGTCGCGCGAGATCCGATCTAGGATCGACTGAGTCGCTGACAGTGAAGTCCCTTGCGGGCCGCGAATGTTGATCTGGAACAACGATTCATCTTCGTCGGGAAGAAACGCCATTCCTACGTAACGATATAGCGGATAGATCGAGGCAACCGTCGCGATACAAATGAGTACAACAGCCCAACGGTGCCGCATCGACAGCCGGAGCAGGAAGGTGTACGTTGCATCTACCTTGCTGTAAAACCAGCCGGATTTTGAGCCGTGCGGTACCACGCGCGCGGGCGCGTTCCGTTCTGGTTCCGATTCCTCGTTACCTTCGACAGTAACGCTTTGGCTCGGCTGTTTGGGAAGCTCGTCGAGCGGTTCGCCTTCGTCCTTAGGACGGCGTATCCATCGCGCGGCGAGCATCGGCGTGAGGGTAAACGAAACTATCAATGAAACAAAGATCGCTGCGGCCGCCGTTAGCCCGAATGAAGACATGAACCGCCCAACAATACCGGTCATGAATCCTACCGGGATGAAAACCGCCAACAGCGACATTGTTGTCGCCAAAACCGCGAGACCGATCTCGCGCGTCCCCTCGATCGCCGCCTGGAAGGGGTCCATTCCTTTCTCTTCGACGAATCGATAAATATTTTCGAGGACAACGATCGCATCGTCGATAACTATGCCGACCATTAGAGTTAGGGCGAGCATAGTCATCTGGTTCAGGGAATATCCCAGTGCAGCGATCGCCGAAAATGCAGCGATGATCGAGACAGGGATAGCTAATGCCGCGATGAACGTCGTGCGGATATTCCAAAGGAAGAAAAAAACAATGACAGCGGCGAAGATCGCACCGAGTACAAGGTGCTCTTCGATCGCATGTAGCGAATTTTCGATGAATTCGGATTGGTCGCGGATGACGGCGACCTTCATCTCTTCCGGAAGCTGCTTGATGATCTCGTCCATCCGGGTCTTGACGTTATTGATCACCGCGATCGTGTTCGCGCCTGCCTGTTTGCGGATGCCAACCGAAACGGAAGTCACACCGTCCAACGAAGCGGCTGACGAGGGCTCGCCGCCCGTTTTCTCGACCGTCCCGATGTCACGGACCTTGATCGGGAAGCCGTTCCGCGTAGCGATGACGATGTCGCTGAACTGCTCGACCTCGGTCAGCTTGCTCATCGTGCGGACGCCGAGAGTTCGCTGCCCTTCGATTATGTTGCCGCCGGGCATTTCCTGGTTCTGCGAACGGATCGCGTTCGAAACATCCGTTACAGGAATGTTGTAGGCGCGCAGGCGGTCGGGATTGACGTTGACTCGGATCTGCGGCGTGCGTGCGCCCCACATAAAAACTTCGCCAACCCCATCTGCATTTGAAATACGTTCGACGACTAAATTGTCGACCAGCTCGGTCAGCTCCATGACCGGCTGCGGCGCGCTGATCGTGTACATCAGGATCGGCTGCGAATCGGGGTCGCTCTTTTGCGCAACCGGCGGATCTGCCGATTCCGGCAGGCGGTTCACAACCGTCGAGAGCTTCTGCTGTATTTCCTGAAAGGCAACGTCGGGGTCTTTCTCGAGATTGAATGTGAGCGTGACGTTCGAGCTTCCCCGAGACGACGACGAGCGCATTTCTTCGACGCCCGGAACGGTGTTCAACGCGCCCTCGATCACGTCTGTGATCTCTGTCTCAATTTCCTCGGGCGCCGCCCCGGGGTTTGAAGTGCGCACGGAGATCGTGGGCAGGTCGATCTTCGGAAAGCGGTCAACTCCAAGCGTGAAAAAGCTGAACCCGCCTACCACGGTGAGGAAAAGTACAATAACCGTGGCAAACACGGGCCTGTGAACACATATTTCCGCAAGCCATTGCATACTAGACCGCTACCTTTGCACCTTCGTACAATTGATCGAGATTACTTGTTGCGACGATCTCGTCCGCCTGGATGCCGGACATGATCTGCACGCTTTCGCCTTCTTCCGTTCCAAGCTGCAGCACGCGGACCTTCGCTACGCCGTCGACGATCACAAAAGCTCTGTACGATTGCGTCGCCTGGTCGTTGTGAACGGCCGATTTCGGAACGAAAACGCCTACCGTGCCGCCTTCGCGCGTTATCCGGGCGGTGCCGAACATTCCGGGCCGCAATGCGTTGTCGCCGTTCTCGATGGTCGCCTCGACGATGGCGGACCGCGATGTCGGATCGACCGCAGGGTTCACCGCGATAACGGAACCGCTGAACCGCCGTTCGCGATATGCGGGAACTTCGACCGACACTCCGCGACCGACCGTAACCGCCGGAACATCTGCTTCGGCAACCTGAATTTGTATTTTGATCGGATTCGTTCGAAGAATCGTTGCCAAAACGGTCGCGGAAGTCACGGACTCGCCGACAGCGACCTGACGTTCACTTATAAAGCCTGAGAACGGAGCTCTAACCACTGTGTCGGCTATTGCCTGTTCCGCGGTTCGTACCTGGGTGCGTGCTGCCTCAACATTCGCTTCCGCGACCCGGATCGCCTGGTTGTTTTGCCGGGCGGTATTCACCGCTGCATCGAGCTGTTCCTTAGCGGCGTTCGCCCGCGCCCGAACGGTGTCACGGGTCGTACGGTGCTGTTCGTATACCACCATCGAGACATCGCCGGTTTCGACCAGTTCGCGATAACGCTTTTCATTCGCTTCGGCCTGCCGAAGCTCGGCAAGAAGCTGTTGGTGGTTGGCTGAGGCGGCCCGGACTTCCGGTACTGCCGACGCATTGAAAGAACCATTCGGCCCAATGCCTATCCGGGCTTCTGCCTGGCGAACGCCGGCTTGAGCCTGCTTGACGCTAGCCTGCGCCTCGGCAAGTCGAAGCCGTGCGTCACGGTCGTCGATCTTCGCGATAAGAGCGCCCTGTCCGACGAACTGCCCGACATCGACGCCCACGTTCACGACCTTTCCGGCGACTTTCGGTGCGATATTCGATGTTTCCTGCGCGACCATGCTGCCGGTCGCCTGAATATACGCGGGCATGTCCCGCGATTCGGACCTGGCAGTCGTTATGGGAATCACAGGTGCCTGTTCTTCCTGCTGGCGGTTAGCTCCTCGCGACTCGGCCGAGCCTGCCGAACTGCACGCGCTCAGAACAGCAGCAAAAGCTATCGATAAAATTAAATAACCGGCAACTGCCGGCGATGGGGAATAAAGGCGCACCATACGTAAAGTTTAATACGCAATTTTAGCCCACCGAAGTTGTCCGACAAACCGTAATTATGTAAATTTTTGTCAACAGTACATTTACGGACACGATATTTGCCCGGCCTTGCAGGTAATATCGAATGAAACTTATGGTGGAAGAGATCACAGCGTTGGAGCTGAAAGAGCGGATGGATGCGGGCGAAGATGTCCAGTTGATCGATGTGCGGCAGCCGGAACTCGCGATGCACTCGTCGGATCTGCACCGTGGTCATGCCGGTCGAGG
>JAICPV010000071.1 GCA_025929655.1 Pyrinomonadaceae bacterium | reverse complement strand
GGCGGAGTTTTTTTCTTATCGAGTTAAGCGAGCGCTAGGAGCCGCTCGATGTGGCCTTCTTGCTGGCCGTTCCTCCGGTCGAACTTTCACCCGACGTCGTGCTGCCGCTTTCCCGGCTTTCCGATTCGTCAGAACCGTTGCCGAACAGCCAGTTTGTGAGCCCGCCGCTTTTCACCTTGATGTTGTTCTGCACCTGCTGCACGCCCGAGCAGAATTCGGCGATGTCCTCGGCACGCCGCTTCGATTCGCGATCCTCGACTTCGCCGGAAAGGGTCACCGTCCCGCTTTGCACGGAGACCTCGATGTTCGAGGCGTCGAGATAGTAGTCATCCGAGAGCCTTTCGTTGATGTCCTCTTCGATCCGCTGATCGGACCGGGTGTATCCCTTCGGACCGCGCCCGCGGAAGCTCGATTGCTGCGAACCATACTGTCCGTACTGTCCGGAAGATTGTCCGTAACCGCCCTGCTGCGAGCCGTATTGGCCGCCGCCGAAGCCGCCCTGGGAACCATACTGCCCAGAGGACGCGCCGTAGCCGCCTTGGGAACCGAACTGACCGCCCTGGCTTCCGCCACCGAATCCCGATGAAGAGCCATATCCGCCCTGCGATCCATATTGGCCGGAGGACGATCCGCCCTGCGAACCGTAACTACCGGACTGACCGCCTTGATAGCCGCCCTGAAATCCGCCGCCGGACTGGCTATAGCCTGACTCGGATCCGTATCCGCCCTGGCTGTAGCCGCCCTGCGATCCGAATCTGCCTTCGCCGTACGAACTCGGGCCCTGGCCGTAGCCGCCCCCAAATCCACCTTGCGATTCGTAGCTGGTGCCGCCGTAGCCGCCTCGCGACTGCGAACCGTATCCGCCCTGGCTGCCCGATCGAGTCTCGCCCGAGCCGTAGCCACCGAACGATGAACCGCCGTACTCGCCCTGCGAGCCGGTGCCGCCGTAGCCGTACTGGCCGGTCCCGAAACCGCCTTGCCGGCTTTGGAAGGACCGGAAATCTCCTTCACCGCCGCCAAGCGGATAATCACCTGAGCGGCTGCCGAAGCGTTCCGCGTCGGATTCATACCCGCGGCCGGAGCCGCCGTAACCGTACGAGGAGCTCCCTGTTTGATATTCCGTATCCTGCGACGGGCTCCATTCCTGATTGCGGCGCCAGCGTTCTTCTTCGTAACCCTGCTGTTCGCTGCGCCCGCGGCCGTAGCCGCCCTGTCCGCCCCGGGATCCGCGGCCACCCTGGTCACCGTAGTTGTATCTGCTTGCCATTATCTAATGTCCTCCAATTTAGAAATGCGATCACGTCCGCGAGCGTTTTTTCCGCCGCGGACTGACCTCTGAATGGAAATGACTCGGGAGTGGAGCGGCATGTTGTGTGGGAAGCGCCGCCCACCTCCAAGAGAAGAAGAAGGCGCGATCGTCGCGCCTTGTAACCCTTATGCGTTCGCCGTAATTTTGTTTTCCGTACGGTCCGAACCGAGCTGCTTGACGAGTTTGTTGTAAACGCCGAGCAGAAGGAACGGTGCTACCCACTGGCCGACGAAATGCGATTTCTCTTCGTGGCCGGAGATGTTAAGCACGAGCGAGGTCGCGATCGAGGCGCCCGCCAACCATAGGAAAGTGTCCGACGGCAGCTTAGCTGTTTGTTTTTCGATCGTTTTCGCGATCGTGCCTTCCGAATGCTGCTGGGCTTCGCTGCCCGTACCGCCAGTATTGAATGCCGGATCGGTGGTTCTTTGTGTTGCTGTAGAATTCATGATTCCCCCTTTGTGTTTGTGAATTATTCCTTTTCAGATGGAAAAGGATGGCTGCTGATCCAACCATCCTTATCCGGTGCCGAGTACCAAAAGACACCCGCCAGTCGTCCACTTGTTTTTGCGCTGCCCGTCAGCGGTTATGAAAAATTATTAAAAAGATCGCCGCCGACGGCATGAGTGAACCGACTGAAAATAGAGATTAATTGCCGTACCTGCAAAGCAGTGTTCGGTCGAATACAAATGAGCGGCGATTTTTGGGCAAAAACATTTCTCCGTTTGTGTTGGCTCGCATACAGTAGACTTTTTCACCCGTCGCTAGTATCCGTTCGTCAAGGCGCGCCTTGGCTCGATAGAAGGCCAAAAAATAGAGGACGGCACACTCGCTTCGAACCGACGAAGAAACTTGAACGGTTGGCTGCTTGGGGCCGTCTTGAATTTGGAAAAAACTGAGGAGACCAGAATGAGAAAAATAGGACCGTTAATTGCACTTTCGTTGGCCGTCGCCGGGTTTACGGCCTGCGGCACGACGACGAATACCAATACGAACACCAATATTCGGAACGCGAATTCGAATACCGCGGTGGTCGTCAACGCAACTCCGATGGCAACGTCGACCCCGATGAACACAAACACCGGTAACACGGGCAGCAATGCGAACCGGACAAACACCAACACGAACGCAAATCGAACGTCGCCGACGAGGACGCCATAAGGCTGTTACGCCGCCGTTGTCTCACCGCCCAAGAGTGTGAGCACCTCGCCGGTGATATAGCTCGAGTCAATATTCGAGGCAAAAAATACACATGCCGGTGCTACCTCTTCGGGTTGCGCCGGCCGTTTCATTGGCGTGTCCGCGCCGTGTTTGGCGACGTCCCTCGGTTCCTTGTCGACGATATTCAAAGGCGTCCAAACCGGCCCCGGCGACACACAGTTCACTCGTATCTTTTTCTCTACTAGGCTTTGCGCGAGCGACTTGGTGAACGCGTGAATAGCGCCCTTCGTCGCCGAATAATCCAACAGCTCCTTCGAGCCTTCCAGTCCCGTGATCGATCCGCAATTCACTATGGCTCCGCCCTCGGGCAAATGTTTTAATGCCGCCCGAGCCATATAAAAATATCCGAAGATGTTGGTTTGAAAGGTGCGCTCAAGCTGCTCGTCCGAGATGTCTTCGAGCGAATCCTGATGCTGCTGGTAAGCTGCGTTGTTGACGAGAATATCCAGGCCGCCCAGTTCTTTTACCGTGTCGTTGACCGCTTGTTCGCAGAAACCCGAATCGCGGACGTCGCCCGCTATAGCGACGCACTGCCGGCCCTCTTGCTTAACAAAATCGGCTGTCTCCTTTGCATCGGATTCCTCCTCGGCGAGATGAACGATCGCGACATCGGCTCCCTCACGCGCGAACAGCACAGCGACGGAACGACCGATGCCCGAATCGCCGCCGGTAATGAGCGCGACCTTACCTTTCAACTTTTCCGAACCTTTGTACTCGGGAGCGTAGAATTGCGGCCGCGGCTCGATCTCGCTCTCGATACCGGGCCGTTCCTGCTTTTGCGCGGGAAGCGGATTCTCGGGACGTTCGCCTTTTTGTTCTGCGGTCTTTTGGGTTGCCATTCGTCTACCTCGTCTTCGAGAATGTAGCTTCCAAAGATCGAAACATTTGTCCCAAGGAATACAAATTCAGTATTGGCGGTTATTGAAGTAGATGAGGATCCCGACGAGATTGCCAAGCGTGAGCATCGCATTCGTGATCGCGAACACAAGGCTGCCGGTGAGAATGCTGAAAACGAGAAATCCGACCGATGCAGTTAGCTGCCCGATGAAGAGCCATTTCGAAACGCCCCTGTTCGAGCCCGACCGCCATTGCCGACGCACCTGCACGGCGATCGTTATCAATAGAATGACGGAGCTCGCCCATCCGACCGCTTCCGTCACTTCTTCGCCTCTTGCTTCGCGTTCTCGGCAAGTGCGTTCTCATGTTTGATCTCCACGCGCAGCCTGCGGTAAACGCTCATCCATTGGTTCGCGATCCATGGAACCACAAAAAAAGCGAGCACATAACCGCGCCAGTCGTCAAAACCCAGGTGAAACCTGGTGAGGATCAAAAAAAACAGCGTCACCCAATGACTGAAGCAGTACTCGCACGTGAATACGTAAAAGAACTTCGCTATGAAAATATTCTTCGCGGTTTCGCTTTTCCGCTTGAGATACTCGCGCGGCTCTTCAAAGATCTCTTCCTGTGTCACGGTCCAAGCCGCCGATGCGACCGCCAGCGACATGATCAACAGCCAAAAGACCTGATTTATAAGCTCCATAAGGACCGTTTCACACTATCGCCGATGCTGTGCCCGAACCTCTGTAATGCAGGGTACAGACCAAATCGGATGCGGATTTTAAACTGGATCGCTCGGAGGAATTGATGAAAGCTTTGTGTTGGTACGGCTCGGGTGACGTCAGAGTGGAAACGGTTCCCGATCCAGTTCTTGAACATCCGAAGGACGCGATAATCAAGATCACTTCGACCGCTATATGCGGCTCCGATCTCCATTTGTACGACGGTTATATGCCCACGATGAAGAAGGGCGATGTGCTCGGCCACGAGAACATGGGCGAGGTCGTCGAGGTCGGCAGTGAAGTGACGAACCTGAAGCCGGGAGACCGGGTCGTCGTGCCGTTCAACATCGCCTGCGGGGAATGTTTCTTCTGCAAGGAAGAGATGTTCTCGCTCTGCGACCGTTCGAACCCGAACGCCGAAATGGCGAAAAAAGCGATGGGCCATTCGCCGTCGGGCCTGTTCGGATACTCGCACATGATGGGCGGATTTTCGGGCGGCCAGGCAGAATATCTCCGCGTGCCGTATGCGAACGTTGGGCCGCTCAAGCTAAACAACGGCATCGCCGATGAGAAGGTCCTCTTCCTCTCCGACATCTTCCCGACCGGTTACATGGCGGCGGAGAACTGCACCATTCAGGAGGGCGACACAGTCGCTATCTGGGGCTGCGGGCCGGTCGGGCAGTTCGCGATCAAGAGCGCATTCATGCTCGGTGCGGGACGGGTCATCGCGATCGACAACGTACCGGAACGCCTTGCGTTGGCGGCAAATAGCGGGGCGGAAACGATCAACTTCGACGAGGTGGACGTATACGACACGCTCATGGAGATGACCGACAGCCGCGGGCCCGACAGCTGCATGGATGCTGTCGGATGCGAAGCGCACGCCGGCGGCACGCTCGACGGAACGCTCGACGCGCTCAAGACTACCGCCTTCCTCGCAACCGACCGCCCGCACGTTCTTCGCCAGGTGATCATGGCTTGCCGAAAGGGCGGGACAATTTCTATTCCCGGCGTGTACGTCGGCTTCGGCGACAAGATCCCGATCGGTGCAGCGATGAACAAAGGATTGACGATCAAACAGGGGCAGACACATGTGCACAAATACATGCCGATGCTTCTCGAAAAGATCGAAAATGGCGAGATCGATCCGTCGTTCGTTATCACGCACAAGGTACCGCTTGAAGATGCACCAGAAGCGTACGAAATGTTCAAAAACAAAGAGGATCAGTGTATCAAGGTGGTATTGAAACCTTAAGAACACAAGGCTTATTGGTTTGTGCACGTTTCTTGCATATAGGCCCATTTGAGGTTCGAAAGTAAAAATGGAATTGAAACCGATAAATGAACAAGTGATAGTTCTGACCGGCGCGACGAGCGGGATCGGGCTGGTGACCGCACGCATGGCGGCGGGACAAGGCGCTAAAGTCGTGCTGACCGCGCGGAACGACGACGCCCTGCATCGCCTGGAACAGGAGATAAACGACTCAGGCGGAAGGGCGCTTGCGGTTCCCGCCGATGTATCCAGTGAAAGCGATCTGCTCGCGGTCGCCGCGGCGGCCCTGAGCGAGTTTGGCAATTTCGATACCTGGGTGAACAACGCGGGCGTTTCGATCTACGGAAAGCTGGAAGAAGTGTCGAACGAAGATTCGCGGCAGCTATTCGAAACGAACTTTTGGGGTTTGGTGAACGGTTCGCTGATCGCAGCGCGCAATCTGAAAATAAACGGTGGAGCGTTGATAAACATCGGGAGCACGCTCTCGGACCGCGCGATCCCACTGCAGGGAATGTATTGCGCCTCGAAGCATGCCGTAAAGGGTTTTACAGACGCGCTTCGGATGGAGCTCGAAGCGGAACAGGCGCCCATCTCGGTCACGCTGATCAAACCGTCGGCGATCGACACGCCTTATAAGGAACACGCGAAAAGTTACCTGGAAGTTCAGCCGGTCAATCCGCCGCCGGTATATGCCCCAGAAACCGTTGCGGACGCGATCCTTTACGCGGCGGCGAATCCGGTCCGAGACATTTTCGTGGGAGCGGGCGGCAAGATGCTCTCGATGGCTGGAAAGTATGCTCCGGCGCTCACCGACAAGTACATGGAAAACATTATGATCGAGGGGCAGAAGACGGACGAGCCGGCGACGACGCGGCCGTTCGAAAGTCTATACGAACCGCACGATGGGCGCCTGGCGGAACGCGGCGGCTACGAGGGCCATGTGGCGGAGAGCAGCCTGTACACGAAAGCCTCTCTGCATCCGTTTATTGCAAGCTCCGCAGTTGCGCTAGGGGTCGGTGGATTGATCTACGCGCTTTCGCGAGGGTTCAATAGCGGACAGTCAGGACGGCGTGCGGAGACTAATCATTGAATTGGGAGATGAAGGCGAGAAACTAAATCTAATAACGGAGGACAAATATGCTTTGGACAATCATCATAATTCTATTGGTGCTTTGGGCCCTGGGATTCGGTTTTGCCGGAGCAAGCCTCGGAAATCTCGTTCACATACTGCTTGTGATCGCGGTTATCGTGCTTGTATTCCAGCTTATATCCGGCCGACGGGCGGTTTAATTCTGAACGCAATATAGACGGACGTCGTTCGATTGGTATTCAAAAAGACGGCGTCCGGTTCTCCCATTTTTCAGAAAGCGGTTGAGATACCGCTCAAGCAATTTTTTGGTTTTATTGCTGCGAATCGGCTATCGCCGGTTCGCATTTCTTCGTTTACTTGACATAGGGTTACTGCTCTCGCAAAATTCAACGTAATTTCTCTGGAATTTTTCTCCGCTAAATGGCAGCAAATCTGGTTCAAATAACGCGGCGCGGCATGGGCGAAACAATGCGGCGCGATCTTTGGTGGCTGCAGCCGGTTTTGACGTTCCTCGGCCTTGGTGCTTTTGTAGTCTATTCGACATGGGCGGCATTTCAAGGCGAGCATTACACTTACGGGCCCTACCTTTCGCCGATGTATTCGCCGCTGATCTGGGAAGCCGCGGGGCAGCCCTTATCCGAGCACGCGTGGCTCGGAACGTGGCCGGCATGGCTGCCGACATTCCTACCGATGACCCCAGCCTTGTTGATTCTGTGGGCTCCGGGCGGATTTCGTTTCACCTGTTATTACTATCGCGGCGCTTATTACAAAGCGTTCTGGGCGGACCCGCTCTCGTGCGCCGTCGGCGAGCCGCGTCACAGTTACCGCGGCGAGAACTGGTTTCCATTGATCCTTCAAAATATCCACCGGTACTTCCTCTATCTGGCGCTGATCTTCATCGTCATTCTCGCGTACGACGCGTACGCCGCGACCCATTTTCGAAACGGCTTCGGGATCGGCGTCGGGACTTTAGTTTTGACGATGAACGTGATCCTGCTCGGCGGCTACACATTCGGCTGCCATTCGCTGCGGCATCTCGTCGGCGGACGAAAAGACACGCTGTCGAACAGTCCAATCCAGCAAGCCCTCTGGCGCGGCGTTAGCGTTTTAAATCGAAGGCATATGTTGTTCGCCTGGCTGTCACTTTTCTGGGTGGGTTTTACCGACTTTTACATCCGTATGTGCTCAATGGGAGTGGTTACGGATTACAGATTGATTTAACCGCCGAGACGCGGAGACGCCGAGAAATACAAGTGAAATGGATATGTTCGACCTCGACCCTGGGCAACAAAGGCTTGACGGTATCACTGAGAAAATTATCGGTGCGGCGATTTCGGTTCATCGCGAACTCGGTCCGGGACTGCTTGAATCAGCCTACGAGGAGTGCGTCTGCTTCGAACTCAGCCAATTGGGTCTTGCTTTCGAACGCCAAGTTCCATTGCCGGTGCGTTATAAGGAAGTAAAGCTCGACTGCGGATATCGAATGGATATCGTAGTCGAACGTCTTGTGATTGTTGAGATAAAGGCTGTAGAGCGAATCATCCCCGTCCATGAGGCGCAATTGCTGTCGTATTTAAAGCTCGCACGACTGCGCGTCGGCCTACTTCTCAATTTTCACACGCCAGTTATGAAGAGCGGGCTCAAGAGAATTGTAAATAATTTTTAGATTTTTTTCGGCGTCTCCGCGTCTCGGCGGTGAATTGATTTAATGGCGGACTACCAGATATTCGAACACGACGTTCTCGTCATTGGCGCAGGCGGTGCGGGGCTGCGTGCCGCGATCGAGGCGTCGGCGGCGGGCGTGAGCGTCGGGCTGATCTGCAAGTCGCTGCTTGGCAAGGCGCATACGGTGATGGCCGAGGGCGGAATGGCCGCTGCGCTTGCGAACGTCGATGACCGCGATAATTGGAAGGTCCATTTTTCCGACACGATGCGCGGCGGCCAGTACATTAATAACTGGCGCATGGCAGAGCTTCACGCGAAGGAAGCTCCCGACCGCGTTCGCGAGCTAGAAGCCTGGGGCGCAGTTTTCGATCGAACAAAGGACGGAAAAATTCTCCAACGCAATTTCGGCGGACACCGATATCCGCGGCTCGCGCACGTCGG
>JAICPV010000435.1 GCA_025929655.1 Pyrinomonadaceae bacterium | reverse complement strand
GTAAGATCGAATGCAGCATCTGTTTCCCGCACTACCTTCCGAATATCTTCAAGCGATATCGCACCCTGACGCAGCAAACGAGGAGTTTCTCCGGTACAATCGACCACCGTGGATTCCAGACCAATCTCCGTCGGTTCGCCCTGAAGAATGCAGTCGATCCGGCGGTTCAGGTCTTCGTATACCGCCTGCCACGTCGTCGGGCTTGGCCGGCCGGAGAGGTTAGCAGACGGCGCGACGACGGGCGTCCCGCATGCCGCGAGAAATTCCCGGGCAAGATCGTTTTTCGGCATTCGAACACCGATCGAATCGAGCCCGGCGGTCGCGATCTCGGAAATGGAACGGCGCTTCCTCAATACGACCGTCAGCGGCCCTGGAAAAAAACGATCTATCAACTTCTCTGCAGCTTCGCTGAGGTCGGCGGCCAATTGTCCGATCTGCTCAGGATTTGAAACATGTGCGATCAACGGATTGTCGGCGGGCCGCTGTTTTGCCGCAAAGATCTCTGCCACGGCGGCCTCGTTGAAGACATTCGCACCGAGGCCATAAACGGTCTCGGTAGGAAAGGCGACGATGCCGCCGTTAATAATATACTGGGCTGCTTCGAGGGGCGAGGTTGTCAGTTTTGTATCCTTCATCTGCCGCGGACGCAGCCCAGATCCAGGTCGTTAACCTTCGGCCTCGCGGGTTACCGCTGCCTCGCCTCCTATCCGTGCGGCCGTCCGCGCAAGCAGCAGCAGCACCACGACGGCGACGATCGTCGCCAGTACGGCGTAGGTGAAAAGTCCTGGAATGCTGTCGTCTTCTCCGAGCATAGATTTCATTAACGCCTTGATCGCTTCATTCCACGCCAACGCGCAAACAAGTCCCAGCGCCGCCGACGCCAAAGTGATCATCGATTGTACCGCCGCGCGCGAATGTTCTATCGACTTGGCCATATAGGATCCTCCGGAAACTTAAAAATTTGCACCACGCCATTGATTTAGGCTAATCGGAAAGGAAAGTCAATTTTCCAACGTGCGCCGGGACGGCTAATTGCATCTAAATAAAAACTTTATGATGCCCCCGCAAAGCGATAAACTGGCGTCAATGACGCTGGAAGAAAAGCTCAAAAGCCTTCCGACATCCGCCGGGATTTACCTCCACAAGAACTTGTCCGGGAGGATCATCTACGTTGGCAAGGCCAAGAATCTCAAGAACCGTGTGCGCTCGTACTTTCAGGAAAGCCGCACCGATTGGAAGACGGCTCAGCTAAAGCGCCACATCGCCGATTTCGAGTTCATCGTCGTCGATAACGAAGTTGAAGCACTGGTGTTGGAGTCCAACCTCATAAAGAAACACAAGCCGCGATTCAACGTGATGCTGAAGGACGACAAGCAGTACCCTCACCTGAAGCTCACGAACGAACCGTTTCCGAAGGTCGTCATCACGCGAAAGATCGTCCGCGACGGTGCGTATTATTATGGGCCGATGCTTCCGGCTGCGCTGGCGCGCAAAACTTTGAATCTGGTCAACCGCGCATTTCAGCTTCGCACCTGCGATCTGGATATTGACGGCCGTCTGCCGCGTCCATGCCTTGAATATCACCTGAAACGGTGCCTCGGGCCTTGCGTAAAGGGGCTTTGCACGCAGGACGAATATCAGCAGGCGGCACGCGATGTGAAGAAGCTGCTTGAGGGCAAGGACAGAGAGCTTGCGTCCGATCTCGAACGACGAATGTGGCAATTTTCCGAAGAGGGAAAATACGAGATCGCCGCGCGCTATCGAGATCTGTATAAGACTGTTATTGCTCTCGGCGAGCAGCAGAAGATGGCGTACACCGCCGAGCGCGACGTGGACATATTCGGGTTTTATCGCGAAGAGCAGCGACTCGCTTTGCAGCTTTTCACAATGCGCGAGGGCCGGATCATCGGCCGCCGCGAATTCTTTTGGGAGGACTTACCCGAAGATGATTCTTTCGACGCCGGCGAATTCCTGCGTGAAGTATTGATCCAATATTATTCGGCCGACTACGTCCCACTTGAAATTCACGTGCCGGTCGATTTTCAAGACCGGATCACGTTTGAAAAAGTTTTGACTGACCGACGCGGCCGCCGCGTACGGATCGTAGTTCCAAAGATCGGCGAAAAACGGCACCTGATCGGACTTGTCGAAAACAATGCGCGAGTCGCGTTCGAGCAACGGTTTCGCGTGCTCAAACCCGATTCGCAAAAGGTGCTGGAAGAGCTTCAAGAGATCCTCGAGCTTTCATATTTTCCGCAGCGGATCGAGTCCTTCGATATTTCGAATATTTCCGGTTCGGAGAATGTCGCCGGGATCGTCGTTTTCGATAACGGAAAGCCCGCAAGAAACCTCTATCGCCGCTTTATTATCAAAGGCGTTGATGGCCAGGACGATTACGCGTCGATGCGCGAGGCCGTTTTCCGCCGGTATAAGCGAATGTTCGACGAAGGCGGGCAGTTGCCCGAGCTTGTTTTCATTGACGGCGGCAAGGGTCAATTGTCTGCCGCGGCTTCCGCGATGCGGGAGCTTGATCTTGAACAGATCATGTTGGTCGGTCTGGTGAAACCGCCTAAACAGCACACCCAGATCTCGCATCTGCTCGTTCACGGCCGCGAACTCAAGCCGATCCCGTTCGACCGAAATTCGCTCGCCATGCGTTTGGTTTTGCAGATACGGGAAGAAACTCATAAGACCGCTCTTGAATTCCACCGCAAACGCCGCGAAAAACGCGATTTTACATCAGAGCTTTCAGAGATACC
>JAICPV010000443.1 GCA_025929655.1 Pyrinomonadaceae bacterium | reverse complement strand
GAACGCTATCTCGACACCTATTGGCGCCGTTTCAAAAACATCTGGGTCCACGGCGACTGGGCGATGAGAGATGAGGACGGCCACTGGTTCATCCTCGGCCGCAGCGACGACACCCTAAAAGTCGCCGGCAAACGCGTAGGCCCCGCCGAGGTCGAAAGTCTCCTCGTCGCCCACCCGCTCGTCACCGAAGCCGCCGTCATCGGCGTTCCCGATGAAACCAAAGGTACCGCCATGGTCGCCTTCTGTGTGCTTTCGAAAGATTTTTCAACGCAAAGACGCAAAGACGGCGAGAAAACACAGGCGGAAACACGAGCGGTAGCGAGTGTGTCTCATGAGGACGAGGCACTGCAACAGGAACTAAAACAACTCGTCGCCAAAGATATGGGAAAGCCTTTAGCTCCGTCCAAGATCCACTTCGTCTCCGCACTCCCCAAAACCCGCAATGCCAAAGTAATGCGCCGCGTTATCCGAGCCGCATATCTCGGCGAAGATCCGGGCGATCTATCCGCGCTTGAGAACCCGCAAGCGGTCGAGGAACTAAAACGACTAGGCACTGAAAATAAATAGACAACGGCAGATGTGCAAGCTTATACTCCAGCAAACGTTCAGACATTAAAAAATCAGGTGGGATTTCAAATGGTACGCTCCGTTTTCATATTTCTTGTTGTCGCGATCCTTGTTCAATCCGACGCGACGTTGAACCAAGCGATCGGCTGTTCACCCAACAATTTCGACTGCAAACCCTGCCTGCGTCCCGGAACCGGCGAACCGGGCAATGAAGTACGAAATAAACCGCCGGATGTGACAGAGCTTGAACTGGACAGATCGGAGCTCAAACTTAAAAAACACGAAGACCCCGACAAACCGCCTGCGTACGACAACGAACTGCATACTGACGTCACCACAACTGCCGCAGACCCGGAAGGCGACGTTCTCACCTACAACTACACCATATCCGGCGGACGAATTGTCGGAACGGGAGCGAAAGTCAGGTGGGACCTCAACGGCGTGCAGGCCGGCACATACACCATCACCGTCGGCGTCGATGACGGCTGCGGCATCTGCGGGAAAACCGTGACCCGGAGTGTTACGATTGTTCAGGATTGATAAAGATCCATTTCGGACGGAACAATTGGAGGAATTCAAATGGCCGATGAAAAGACCGCCGTGCTTGCGGCGAGGGTATTGTCTTACCTAAAACGAACGAGCGGCAAGGGCAGCAAACCGACTGATTCCGAAACCAAGGCTGCACTCGCGGCATTTACATTATTGTCAAACTCCTTTCCTTTAGAGGCCAAAGATCCGGTGAAAATGTTTGAAAAACTCATTCAACTGGCACGCGGAAATCCTGGACTAACGCGAACCGAACTAATGGACCTGGAGATGTTGAAATTGCAGAGCATGATGAACAAGCGAGCTCAAATGTTCGATATGTTGAAGTCGGTAATGGAAAGATATGACGCCACCGCAAAAAATGTGATTCAAAACATACGAGGATGACCATTATATTTTGACGATCTTCACGATTGGCCACGGCCGGCATGCTTTCGCCGACTTCCTCGCGCTACTGAACAGATACGACATTAAATTTCTCTGCGACGTGCGCAGTGTCGCGCGGTCGAGGTGGCCGCAGTTTAACGGCGGAGTTTTACGTGAACTGTTGAACGAGAACGGCATAGGTTACGAGCATTTGCCCGAGACCGGCGGAAAGACAAAGCCGAAGCCGGAAGACTTGATGCGAGGCGTCGACCGCATCGTAGAGATCGCATCCGAAGTAACGACAGCGATCATGTGTTCCGAATCCGCGCCGCTTTCAAAACACAAACAGCCTCGTGCTAACTGCCACCGCGTCGGCATGCTCGCCCCTATGCTCCGTGCAAGAGGCATCGATCGCATCGTTCACATCCTGCCCGACGGCGAAGCGATCGAATTCGACGAATCCGAAGTTCCTTCGATCTGGTAATCGGGCAACCAATTGTGAATTGTTGATCGATCGATTGTAAATTGATTCTGGATGACGCTGGCCAACTAACGATCGTCCAATTTACAATGGCCCCGTTGAACGAAGCCAAACTCAAGAAAACAGCTCGACTGCTGGCATCTCAACATCCGGAATTAGCTCGCGTTTACGAGTATAATGGCCCGCCACCGCTCTGGAACCGGCCTCCGGGATTTGAAACGCTGCTCCAGATCATTCTGGAGCAGCAGGTTTCGCTTTCGTCGGCGAAAGCTTGTTACGACAAGCTGTGCGTTCGGCTGAAGACGGTTACGCCGAGGAAGCTGTTAACTTTAGACGACGCGGAAATGAAACGGATCGGTTTCTCACGACAAAAGACGGCATACGCGAGGCATCTCGCCGAGGCGGTTGTTAACAAAGCGATCGATCTCGACGACCTTAATGGCAGGCCCGATGGCGAGGTTAAGTCCGAACTGATGCGCCACAAAGGTGTCGGCGAATGGACGAGCGATATTTACCTGCTGATGGCCCTGCTCCGGCCGGACGTGATGCCGAAAGGCGATATCGCACTGCACACCGCCTGGCACAAGTTAAGCGGCGAGGCAAGGCCTACTGCGAACGAGTTCCTTGAAATTGCCGAACGCTGGCGGCCGTACCGATCGATGGCAGCCCGAATGCTCTGGCATTATTACTTAAGTGAAAAAGTTCGAAATGTGAAAATGTGAAAAAGTTTATT
>JAICPV010000064.1 GCA_025929655.1 Pyrinomonadaceae bacterium | reverse complement strand
ACTTCGGGAAACGCTCTTCAAAAGCTCGGCGTCTCTGCGACTCTGCGGTGAAAGATCAACTATTCAAAAAGTAGACGATCACTATCGTCAGTATCACATTCGCCAATGCGACCGGGAGCAAAAACTTCCAGCCGAAATTCATCAATTGATCGAAACGGAAGCGCGGCAGCGTTCCCCGCACCCAAATATATAGAAACAGGAACGCGCAGATCTTGCCGATAAAGAAAACGTGGCTGACCAACGCGTAGGGGATCGATCCCACGTCGAAAATGCGGCTCAGGCCCGGTACGTACCAACCACCCAAAAACAGCACCGTTACCATGACCGAAACGGTGAACATGTTCACGTACTCGGCCATGAAAAAGAGCGCGAATTTCAGTGCCGAGTACTCGGTGTGGAAACCCGCGACCAATTCCGTTTCCGCTTCCGGCAGGTCGAACGGCACGCGGTTCGTTTCCGCGAACGCCGCGATCAGGAAAACGACGAAACCGATGAACTGCGGGATGATGAACCATCTGAACGGCGATTTTGTCTGCGCCTCGATGATCCCGCCGAGATCGAGCGTGCCGGCGAGCATCACAACGCCGAGTATCGACGCTCCCATCGCGAGCTCGTAAGAGATCATCTGCGCGGACGAGCGAAGCCCGCCCATCAAGCTGTACTTGCTGTTAGACGACCAACCCGCAAGCATGATCCCGTAAACGCCGACGGACGTGATCCCGAGAACGAAAAGGACGCCTATATCGATGCTCGCTATCGTGAGCGGCAGCCGCGTGATCCCGTCGCCCAGGCCGTATGGCAAAAAGCTCCAATCGATTGTCGTGATCGCCGGCCCGAACGGATATACGACGATCGGCAAAAGCGCGCAGGTCAAAGCAACGAGCGGCGCAAGGAAATAAACGAACTTGGTCGATTTGTCAGGGGTCAGGTCTTCTTTGAAAATGAACTTCAAAAGATCGGCGAAAGGCTGCAGAACGCCCCATGGCCCGACACGATTCGGCCCGATGCGGCCCTGTATCCATCCGAGCACCTTGCGTTCCGCGAGTACGGTGTACGCCACGATCATCAGCACGCCCTGAAATGCGAGCAGGATCGCGACGGTGTATACCAAAAACGGAAATGCCGGTTTTAATGCAGATTCCATAAAGAAAGTACGACAGGCTGTCAGTCTGTCGGTCGCAGGCTAACAGCCTGCGGTACTATCTGCCGCCCACGTTCGATCGATCGCCAAGGCCGATCGCGGCGGCCTCAGCCTTCGCTTCCTCACGCGGGCTGCCGTCAAGATTGAACTGCTCAAGCGGAGCAACAAGCAAATTCTCCGGTTTTGGGTTCCCGTTCGCCAGGAGATGAAACTGCGCCGTCTTGCTCGTCATGGTCGTCAACCTATGCAGCTTATGACCGACCGGCGGCGTAATGTAACGTTTGTCGCCGGGCTGCATATCGTCGACGGCTTTTTTCAGCGATTCGATATTTCCCGCGACACCGCGTGCGGCAATATCGCGCTTTACCTGCACAGGATTCGATTCGTCTTTCAGCATCGGGTAGCGCAAGCCCTCGTATGCTGGGATAGTCTCCGAGATCGCCCGGAAGATCGCCGAGGCCGAATACTCCGTCTCGACCTCGGCACCCATAGCACGAGCGAGCGCGAGGGTGATCATCCAATCCGGTTTCGCACGGCTCACGGGCTCGATCGATCTGCGAACGCGCTGTACCTGCCCGGCGTTGTTGGTGAACGTTCCGTCCACTTCCGCGAAACTAGCAGCAGGCAAAATGACATCGGCGTGCTCAGTCGTTTCCGTTTCGAAAAGCTCCTGTACGACCACGAATTCCTTCCCGGCGAGGACGTCCGCGTCCTGCAAGCTGCCGGCGATCAGGAGAGCGTTCGAATTCTTTACAACGTCATCGACCGACACTGCGTTCGGAAGCATATCGATCGCTCCTACCGAGTTGTTGTATGGAGAAAGCGGGTGCAGAAGCACGCGTCGGTCTTCACCGGCGAGGCTTGCCGCGTTAGCCGCTATAACAGCTTGCGCATCCGGCGAAAGCTCGGCACCGACCATGATGATAAGATCGCCCATCGTTTCGAAGATCGTTTTGCGCAACGTGTCGATCTCATCAGCAGCGACGCCCATTTTCAGGGCGATATCGCGGTCGGAGCTCGGATCAACGGCCGCGAGCGCGAACGCATCGATCGAGCCTTCATTGACGTGAACGAACTGCGAAGCTTTGGCTGAAAGGCGGATCGGCGTGTCATTGACGACGATCAGTTTCGCTCCCCCGTTTCGCACTGCCTGGCGGACCTGTTTCGCGGTGTAGGTCTGTTCTTCTTCGGGCTCACCGCCGATCAAGACGATCGTGCTCGCGTATCGGATATCCTTATGAGTGCAAAGCGGAACGCTCAGGTTCGCGAAGAAGGCGGACATATCGTACTTATCCGCGATCGCGATGTTGTCGGTCCTTACGACCTCGCTGGCGAAAACGCCGAGTGTGAATATCGATTCGTTCGTGAGACGCGGGCTGGCAATCACGCCGATCGAATTCCCGTATGTCCCAAATTTCTCCGCAACAAATCTCGCGGCTTCGTCCCACGTTGCGGGTATCAATTTTCCGCCTTTGATGTAGCGGATCATCGGCGTCTTGATACGGTCGACGTGGTTGATGAATTCGTGAGCGAAACGCGCTTTCACATCGAGGAACTCGCCGTTAAGGCCGTTCACGTACCTGTCGCGGGCGACAATTCTATGAACCAGGCCACCGCGCGAACCCATCGAAAGCTGCATCCCATCAGACGAATAAACGTCCGTCGTGATCGTTTGATCCAGCTCCCATGGCCGCGTTTCGTGTCGGTAAACGCCGTCGAGCAAAGTGCCCGTCGGGCAGACCTCGATGCAGTTACCGCACTGCGAGCAATTTAGCCACCCGCCGTATGTGCCGATGACCGTGCTTGCACCGCGGTTTCCAGCCTCGATCGCGTCCTCGCCCATCCACTCCGAGCAGACCCGGGTGCAGCGTTTGCACAGGATGCATCGCTGCGGATCGTTCGCGACGATCGGCGAGAGATATTTTTCGGGCTGGCGGTTCTTTTCTTCAGTAAAGCGTTCCTCAACATCGCCCCAGTCGAAGATCACTTCCTGCAGCTCGCATTCGCCGCCGCGATCGCAGACCGGGCAGTCGAGCGGGTGATTTGCGAGCAGGAATTCACCCATCGAACGCTGCGCCTTCTCGATCTCGGGACTAACGGTAGTGACATTCATACCGTCTGTAACCTTGATCGTGCAAGAGGTCTGGAGCTTCGGCATCTTGTCGATCCGAACCAAACACATGCGGCACGACGCCTGAACCTCGAGGTCCTTGTAATAGCAGAACGACGGGATGTTGACCGCGTTGTCGCGGCACACGTCTATCAGGACGGCGCCCTTTTCGGTTTCGATCTCGGCCCCGTTGATCGTTACTTTTATCGGTTCTGACGGCATCAGCAATTTTTTTCTACTTACCCTTCTTCGAGGACTTTTCGCCGCCTTCAACAGGCGCAACATTCTTCGGTTTCGGTTTTGGCCGAGACTTGCCGTAGCTGCCGGCAAAGATCTTTCCTTTTTTTGTTCTCTTATCGCCTTTTCCCATAAATTTTTCGTTCAAAGTACAAGCTTTAGCTTGTTTTCCGTTTGAGTTAGAGCAAGCTAAAGCTTGTACTCTAAACTGAACTCCCGTTTGAAACCCACTTTCTAAAATCTTCCGGAAACTGTTTGATCGCCGACTGGATCGGCCACGCCGCCGCGTCACCGAGCGGGCAGAAAGATTTGCCCTCGATGTTGTCGCAAAGATCGAGCATCAACTGAACATCCTGTGGTCGTCCGCCGCCGGATGCAATGCGATCGAAGATTTTAACGAGCCAGTCCGTGCCTTCGCGGCACGGCGTGCACCAGCCGCACGATTCGTGTTTATAAAACTCGGTGAGGTTCTTTGTCGTATCGACGACATCGACCGACTCGTCCATCACCATCATCCCGCCGGTGCCCAGCATCGAGCCCGCCGCAACGAGTCCTTCATAGTCGAGAGTGACGTTTTTCCCGACGATCTGTCCGGCGTTCATGATGTAAACGCTGGAGCCTCCGGGAATAACGGCCTTCAGGCCATATTCGGCCCGAAGCATCCCGCCGCAGTCGTCGAAGATGAACTTTTCCATATCGGCGTAGCCCATCGGCAGTTCGTAAACGCCGGGTTTTTTAACGTGGCCGCTGATCGACCACAATTTCGTGCCGCCTGATTTTTCCGTGCCCAGGTCACGCCAGGCGATGCCGCCCATCTCTATGATCTGCGGGATCGATGTGAACGTTTCGACGTTGTTCACGACAGTCGGGCATGCATACAAACCTTCAACCGCGGGGAACGGCGGCTTCATTCGGGGGTGGCCGCGGAAACCTTCCAAGCTCGAAAGGAGCGCGGTCTCTTCACCGCAGAGGTATGCACCGGCGCCGGTATGCGTATGGATGTCCATGTCGAATCCGGCACCGAAAATGTTCTTGCCCAGAATCCCTGCGTCGCGGGCTTCGGCCAATGCGACATCCATTATGTCGATCAGGTATTTGTATTCGCCGCGGGTGTAGATGTAGCCCGTATTCGAGCCGAGTGCCCAGCCCGCGATGATCATCCCTTCGATCAAAGCGTGCGGGTCGTACTCCATCAGGTAGCGGTCTTTGAATGAACCGGGCTCGGACTCGTCTGCGTTGCAGACGACGTACTTCGGCTTTTCCGTACCTTTCGGAACAAACGACCATTTCATCCCGGTAGGGAAGCCGGCCCCGCCGCGTCCTCGAAGCGCGGAATCCTTAACCTGCTGAATAATGTCATCCGGCGCCATCCCGAGCGCCGTTTTCAGCGAGCGGTAACCGCCGGTGTCCTGATACACCTTCAGCGTGTGCCCATTTTCAATGAACACTCGCTTCAGCGAAAGCGGCTCGCAGCCAATGGCTTTGATCTCCATTCCTACAAAAGTTTTTTAAATTCGTCGATAGACAATCCAGCGTCGCGAACGATTCCGCCCATGGTCAAATAATTAACGGGATTATGCCTCGGGACCGTAACGATCCGTTCGCCGTTGGTCATCACAATGTGCTTGCCTTGCCGTTCGATCCGGAATCCCGCTTTTTCGAGCACTTTTACGGCCGCCAAATGATTTACACCTGGGACCTTCGGCAATTAGATCGCGACCTCCACTTCACGGACGTCGGCATCTTTCAATTGTTCATCAAGAACTCCGAGATACTCTTCGATGGCGTCCTTGATGTTTTGTAACGCCTCGAGTTCCGTTTCGCCTTGCGACCAGCAACCCGGCAAAACAGGACACGACACGCTGAATCCTTCGTCCGATTTTTCTAAAACGACTTTATAAAACATTACTAATCAAGCGAATCCAAAATCTGATCGATCTTTTCCTTTGTCAGATCCTCGTGATAATCGAACCCGATCTGCATCATCGGGGCCGTGCCGCAGCTTCCGAGGCACTCGACGCGAGAGACGGTGAATTTTCCGTCCGGCGTCGTTTCGCCGACGTGAATGCCAAGCTTCGAGCAGATATGCTCAGTGATCTCCGGCTCGCCCATGATCCGGCACGAAAGGGTTTTGCAAACCTGTATGTGGTGCCGGCCCACGGGACGCATGTTCAGCATCGAATAGAACGTCGCCGTTTCCCATACGTCTGTCAGCTCAAGATCGAGAAACTTTGCGAGGAAATTGACGCCAGGGTTGTCGATCCAGCCGCGTTCACGCTGCACAAGCATCAAAAGCGGAATCAATGCCGAGCGTTTCCGTTCCGGCGGATATTTCGCAAGATGTGATTCCATCTCGGCGATGATCTCCGGCGAAAAATCCGCGACCTCGTCCGTGTAGCGTATCTGATCGGTGTAACTTGTCGGTGTCGCTGCAGCCATTAATGAATATTCGCTTCGAGATCGTCGACGCGCTGTTCGAGGTTATCGATTCGAGAGCTGTCCTTGATCGCCATCGAAACCGACATCGCCAAACTGATTCGTCGGGATTTTCAAATCGTCGTCTACTTTTTTCAGACTAGCTTCAACGTTATCGAACCGTTTGTCGTGTTCGATCGATTTTTCGACCAGTTTCTGCAGCGATCGCATAACTTCGGTCTGGAATCTATCTGGATATTCTTCAGCCATACAATGGGATCTATCTGTCAATTTCTCCTAAAACAATATCCAAACTTCCAATTATCGCCACGACGTCGGCGATCATCTCACCCTCACTCATCACCGGCAAGGCCGAAAGATTTACGAAGCTTGGCCCGCGGAAATGAACGCGATCTGGTTTCGGGCCGCCGTTCGAACGCATATACACGCCGAGCTCGCCCTTCGACGCCTCGATCGGCAGATAGACCTCGCCGGCGGGGACGTTGAACCCTTCGGCGACGATCAGGAAATGATGGATCAGCGAATCCATGTGCTTCCGCATGTCGTCGCGGTCGGGCAGCACGACCTTTGGCGCGTCGGCCTTGATCGGCCCGGGCTTCAATCTTTCAAGCGCCTGGCGGACGATCTTTTGCGATTCGCGCAGCTCGCGCATACGGACCATGAACCGCGACCAAACGTCGCCGTCTGGCTCGACCGGCACTTCGAAATCGTACGTCTCGTAACCTGAATAAGGATTATCTCGGCGGAGGTCGAGATCGACGCCGCTACCGCGCAGGCACGGGCCGGTCAAGCCCCATGCGATCGCGTCGACGCGGTCGATGACCCCAATACCCTGTGTTCGGCTATGCCATATCGTGTTTCCGGTGATCAGCGTGTCGAACGTTTCGAGAGCATCGGGGAAGCCTTCCAGAAACTGCTTGACCCGATTCTCGAATCCCGCGGGCAGGTCCATCATCAGCCCACCGATGCGGAAGTAGCTCGGCGTCATGCGGCCGCCGGAGGCACTTTCAATGATATTGAGTATCTTCTCGCGTTCCTTGAACGTGAACCAGAAAGGCGTCATCGCGCCCATGTCGAGGCACGACGTTCCAAACCAGACCATGTGTGATGCGATCCGCTGCAGCTCGCACATCAGGACGCGTATCACCTGCGCCCGCTCCGGGATCTCGATCCCCAGCAGCTTCTCCGCAGCCATCACGTATGCGAGGTTGTTGCCGAGCGGATTCAAATAATCCATCCGGTCCGTGATGACTATCCCCTGCTGGTACTTCTTGTACTCGAAGAGCTTCTCCATCCCCGTGTGCAAGTAACCGATATCGGGGATCGCCTTCAAAACCATTTCGCCGTCGAGCCGCAGGTCAAGTCGCAAAACGCCGTGCGTCGAAGGGTGCTGCGGCCCCATCGACAGCGTCATCTGCGACTCGAGCGGGTTGTCGAGGACGTCGAATTGGCTTGGAATGTTTTCGACTGCTGTGCTCATATGTTTGGAGTTCCGCCTTTAGGCGGCCTGCTGAAGCAGGAACTCCGAACTAATTCATGCTGTACGGCTCGTAACCGCGCAGCGGGTAATCTTTCCTCAACGCGTGTCCGTCAAAATCGGACGGCAACAGGATCCTTCGAAGGTCCGGATGACCTTCGAATTTCACGCCAAACAGATCGTATGTTTCGCGTTCGTGCCAGTCGGCAGTTCGCCAAATATGTGTGACAGTCGGTACCACCGGCGAGTCCTCGGACAACAAAACCTTCAATCTCAAACGATCGTGATGAATGGTGGAAAACAGGTGATAGTTGATCTCGAATCTCGGGTCTTCTTCCGGCCCGTTATCGACGCCGCAGATATCGGCAAGAAGATCGAACTGCTGATCGTCACGCATGAAATGGCAAACGTCGCCTACCGCGGCCGCGGGAACGAATACGGTCACCTCGCCATGAGCGTCTTTGACGTCGGAAACCCACTCGCCGTTATGCTGCTTCAGCCTTTCCACATACCCGTGGAGCTTTTCGGTCATATAAACCAGGTTACGTCTTATTGCAGAAGCCCGCGCGTAAGCAAGGGCGTAACATCCATGTTGAGCGTTACGCCCTTGCTTACGCGCAGGCTTCTGCACTCTTATGACGATCTACGTCGCTCGTGCCGTGATGGGATAGTGTACGGCCGCGACGTTTTGTTTTGCGATACCTCGATCTCCGTTTCGCGTTCCAGCGCCGTTCCTTCGGTCACGGGCAGCGTACCCGGAACCACCGATTGCCGCGATTCGGGCTCGAATGTATCCTGGCGGTCTCGTACCGATTCCCGCATTATTTTTTCCTGCAGCATCGTGATCGCGTGCACGAGCATTTCGGGACGCGGAGGACAGCCCGGAACATAAACATCAACGGGAACGATCTTGTCCACGCCTTGCACGATCGCGTAATTGTCAAACACGCCGCCGGAGGTCGCGCATGCGCCCATCGAGATCACCCATTTCGGTTCAGGCATCTGATCATAAATTCGTCTAAGTACCGGAGCCATCTTTCGAGACACGCGGCCTGAAACGATCATCACGTCCGCTTGTCTGGGCGAGGCACGAAACGTTTCGGCGCCGAACCTCGAAAGGTCGTTTCGCGAAGACACCGTGTTCATCATCTCGATCGCGCAGCAGGCGAGGCCGAATGTCGCCGGCCAGAGGCTGCTTTTGCGCGCCCAATTGACCACAGCGTCGAGCTTCACGGTGACCACATCGGGTAGCGATTCGAATAAATTATTTTCTAAACCCATAAAGGTTTTTGACGAAAATCATCCACGGAAAGATCGAAGCAAAATCACCGATCACATAGTTTAGGCGGCTTTCAGATACTCCGCTTCGCGTTTCACCCGGGCCATCTGCTTCGCCTCCGCTCGGGCTTCGGCCCGT